>JBGSWY010000597.1:0-6128 GCA_041751715.1 Burkholderiaceae bacterium | reverse complement strand
CTGGCGTTGCAATTGCTGTTGGCGGGCTGCGCCGGCGCTGCGCGACCCAAACTGCCAGCAGCACGATCAGCGCGCCGACACCCACCGCGGTAAGCAGCTGCGCGGCATCGGGCTGGCTGTTGCTGCCAGCCCCTGCGGCCGACGGCAAACCAGTGATTGCCAGGGCGCCGAGCCAGCGCTCAAGCCAGCGCGGCATCGCCTGCAAGTCCCTGTTTTTACTCCTCCTCATCGCGGCGATTGTGCAGCATCGGACAGTGGGACGCGAGATCGCCGCGACAAGTGCGTGACGGCGGCCGAAATGCCCTTCTAACCGCGCCTTATTCAAGAGGGTAGCCAGGGCCATTCGGCACTAGCCTGCGCGCTGGTACTGAAGACAAAAAAATCCGCTCTCCCGCGCCCAATTTCGATCGCCATTCGACCCGATGCTGCCTCGATTCTCCTGGCTGACCACCCGCTTCGGCGGAGACGCTGCGCCCGTGCCGGGTGCCAGCGTCACATCGCCGCCGGGCGCGAGCGCGATGCTTTCGCTGGCCGGTGCGCCGTCGCGCTTTCGGTCGATCGCATGGCCGTTGATCGGCGTGCTGGTTCTGATAGCAGGCTGGACGGTAGGCATCAGCTATTACTTTCATCACCAGAGCACCGAGCGCCAGTTTCTGGCCGAGCAGCAGGAACGTGGATCGCGTGCGGCACGGCTGGTCGAGTCGACGATTCTTGCCGACTATGCGACGGTTGAGCGCAGCGCGCGCGCGCTGGCAGAGCGCAGCGACCTGCTGGCCGCGCTGGGGCAGAAAAACGATGCCGCGCGCGCAGTGCGCGAGTGGGCACAAAAGGAAGGCAGGAACGCTGGCGTCGGACTGATCGAGGTACACGATGCAGCCGGCAAGCTGATCGAGCGCACCGGTGAAGGCGGAATTCACCGCCTGGATGAAGGCGGCAATCAGCCCGGCGTCGCGGATGCTTTGCTCGGGCAGGAAAACATTGCCGTGATCGAGCGCCTGCAGGGCTTGTCGATTCGCGCCGTTGCGCCGGTGGTGGCCGGCAACCGGATCATCGGCGCAGTGGGGGTCGAGCGTCTGATCGGCGAAAAGTATCTCGATACTCTGGCGAATCGCCTCGGCGTCGAAGTGGCGCTGCTGGCGACCGATCGCGTGCTGGTGGTGACCCTGCCTCCGGAAGATACTTCCTGGGTGCAGAAAGCGCGGCCGAGCGTTCGCACCGGTGCTGCCACGCATATTGCACTCGACGGCAGCGAAGACCTGTCGCTGCGCCGGCTCGCGATCGCCGATGAGCCGATCGCCGTCGCGGTGATGGTTCCGAACACTTTGGCGTACGAAGCGCTGTCGAACTCGAGCCGCTCGTTCGGCGCGGTCGTACTGTTCACGATTCTGGCCACCATCGTTGCCGGCATTTATCTGACGCGGCATCTGATCCGGCCGATCAAGGTGTTGACCGAGCGCGCCGAAGAGCTGTCGTTGCGCTACGCAGGCCACGCGACGCAGCACAAAGGCGACGAGCTCGATTCACTGGTCGGCTCGTTCGACGCCATGACCACCGCGCTGCTTTCGCATTCCGACCGCCTGTCCCGCGCGCACATCGCCGAGCTGCAGGGCGGCCTCGAATTGCAGCGCCAGTACGCACTGATGCGATTGCTGCGCGGGCTGGCAGCGGCGGCCAACGAGTCCGATTCGGTTGAACGCACGCTGGAGCGGGCATTGAACGAGATCGGAGACTATCTGGAATGGCCGCTCGGCCGGGTCGCGCTGTTGCCGGACTATTCCGAGGACCGCAGCTTGCCCCCGCGCTCGCTCTGGTTCACGCGGGAGCCGGAGCGCTTTCGCGAATTCATCGACGCCAGCAATGGCATCCCGATCGTACCGTCGCCCAGTCACATGATCGGCCGCGCGTACCTGTCGGGCGTTCCCAACTGGGTGTCCGACTTGTCGCGCATGACCGACTGGAACCGGCTTGACGTTGCGCTTGCTTCAGGACTGCAAACGGGCGTCGTGATTCCGGTGATGGCGCATGGGCACGTGGCGGCATTCATCGAGTTCTACAGCGATCATCGCGTCGAAGCGACCAACGGTTGGCTGGAGCTGGTCGAGGCGATCGGCGCCGAGCTTTCACGAGTGGCGGAGCGGCAGCGTGCGGAGCGCGAGCTGCGCCAGCGCGAAGTCGAGGCGAGCCGGCTTGCGATGGTCGCTTCGCGCACCGAACAAATGGTGCTGATTCTGGACACCTCGGGTCGCATCGAGTGGGCGAATGACGCGGTGATGCGCTTTTCCGGCATCGGCATGCAGGAGATGCGCGGCCGGCTCGCGCACACGTTGATGCGGGGCCCGGCTTCCGAGGTCACGGAGGCCGACGCGGTCGGCAAAATGGCCGACGCGATCGTGCGCGGCGAGCCTTGCAGGATCGAGTTCATTGCGCAGTCGCGGTCCGGCGAAGAACGCGTGCTCGAGGTCGAAGGCCAGCCGCTGCGCGACGATTCCGGCCGCTACTTTCAGTACGCGTTGATCAGCCCGGACATTACCGAGCGCAAACGCACCGAAGCGGCGCTGCGCGAGAGCGCCGAGTATTTCCGTGCGCTGTTCGACGAATCGCCGGTGCCGGCAACCATCCTGTCGTCCGATCATCGCATCGTGCGTGCGAATGCCGCCCATACACGGATGCTCGGCTACACGATCGACCAGGTCATCGGCAAGGATCCGATGACTTTCGTTCATCCGGACGAAGTCGACGATGCGTACCGGCTGCGCAACGAAATGGACGGGTCGGCCGAGCGCGCGCAGTTCACGTTCGAGCGCCGCATGCTGAAGGGCGACGGCGGTGTCACCTGGGTGCGCGGTCATAGCGTTCGCTTCAGCGACGCCGGCGGCGAAGAATTCCGGCTGACGATGCTCGAGAACATCACGGACGCGAAGGAAAGCGAACGCGTGTTGCGCGACGCCAAGGAGATTGCCGAATCGGCCAGCCGCGCGAAGTCGCAGTTTTTGGCCAACATGAGCCACGAGATCCGTACGCCGATGAACGGCGTGCTCGGCATGACCGAGCTGCTCCTCGGAACCCAGCTTTCCGACAAGCAGCGCCGCTTTGCCGATGCGGTGTATCGCTCGGGCGAGACCTTGCTCGAAATCATCAACGACATCCTGGATTTTTCGAAGATCGAGGCCGGCAAGCTGGAGCTCGAATCGGTCGACTTCAATCTGCGCACCGTCGTCGAAGATGTGTTCGAGATGCTGGCGCCGCGCGCGCATCAGAAGCGCATCGAGCTCGCTTCGCGCATCGGGCCCGAAGTGCCGACCATCGCGAAGGGTGACCCGACCCGTATTCGCCAGGTGCTGACCAACCTGGTGGGCAACGCGCTGAAGTTCACCGAGGCGGGCGAAGTCGTCGTTACCGTGACGGCGAAGCCCGAGCCTGATGGTCACCGGATCGGCTTCGAAGTGCGCGACACCGGCATCGGCATGCGTGCCGAAGCGCTGCAGAAGTTGTTTACCGTATTCATGCAGGCCGATCAATCGATGTCGCGCCGCTATGGCGGCACCGGACTCGGACTTGCGATCAGCAAGCAGCTGGTCGAGCTGATGGGTGGCGCGATCACGGTCGAAAGCCATTTCGGCGAGGGCTCGATCTTCCGCTTCGATGTTCCGCTGGCGAGCGGCGAGTCGGCCGCAGTCATGCCGCCGGTGAACCTGCAGCTGCTGCGCGGCCGTCGCGTGATCCTGGTCGAGGACAATCCGACCAATCGCAGCATCCTTGAGATGCAGTTGAAGGCGGTGGAGATGGATGTCGCCACTGCCGATCATGGCGCCACCGCGCTGGAACTCATGCGCGCTGCGGCGCGCGCCGGCACTCCGTTCGATGTGGCGGTGATCGACATGAAGATGCCGATCATGGATGGCCTGACAATGGCGGCCACTCTGCGCGACGAGCCGCAACTGGCGCCGGTAAGGATGGTAATGCTGACTTCACTGGCGAGCGGCAACGAGGCTCAGCTGGCGTATGAAAACGGGGTTGATCAGTACCTGACCAAGCCGGTACGCCAGAGCGAGCTGCTGGAAGCGCTGGCGAAAGTGCTCTCGCGCTGCGAGCCGGCCGCACCCAGCGCGATGACCGTTGCAACCGGACACCGCGCGACGGTGCTGGTCGCCGAAGACAATCGCGTGAACCAGGAAGTGGCGCGCGCCATGCTGCGCGACCTCGGTTGCGAGATCCGCCTGGCCGACAACGGACGTGAAGCTCTGAATGCATTGCGGTCGCAGGCGTTCGACGTCGTGTTCATGGACTGCCAGATGCCGGAAATGGACGGCTTCGAAGCAGTGCGGCGCTTTCGCGCGGCGACACAGGCGGATTTTGAGACGGCGCTCGACGTGCCGATCGTTGCGCTGACGGCCAACGCCCTGGCAGGCGATCAGGAGCGCTGCCTTGCCGCAGGCTTCGATGAGTATCTGGCCAAGCCGTTCAAGCAGCAGCAGATCGATGCGTTGCTGGCGCACTGGACGCGGCCTGAAGGTCGCAACCGCCGCAGCGCACCGCATGATGCGGCGGCTTCGAGAACGCAGCCGCCGTTGCCTGAAACCGCTGGCGGCGGTGAGCAGGTTCTGGACATGACGGTGATCGATCGCATCCGCGAGATGGAGCAGCGTGGGGCTGCGCGCCTGCTCGAACGATTGATCGAAACCTACGCGGCGACGGCGACCAAGCTGATGGCCGATGCTGAACGAGCTCTCGCGCAAGGCGACGGCACAGCGCTCAGACACGCGGCGCATACGCTCAGATCGTCGAGTGCCAACGTCGGTGCGGCGACTTTGTCGCAGCGCTTTGCGGCGCTCGAGCTGCATGCACGTGAGCGGCGGATGCAGGCCGCAGCCCATGAATGGCCGGCGGTATGCAGCGAGTACGAGCGGGCTTGGCAGGCGTTGCAGGCATTGATGCCTGTCGAGAACGTGACGTGACTGCGATGGATCGAATGAGCGACCGAAAGGACAATACGAGCGGCGGAGGCGCTACCGCAAACCGGCGCGGCGACGAGAGCGACGAAGGCAGCGCGCCACGCAGTGATCTGGTCCTGCTGGTCGACGACGATCCGGTGGCGCGGCTGCTGACCGCATCTGCGCTGGCCGAGCGCCAATGGCGCGTGATCGAGGCCGACGGCGGCGGTCACGCGCTTGAATTGTTCGCAGCGAATCTGCCTGATGTCGTCGTGCTCGATGCGTTGATGCCGGATATCGACGGCTTCGTCACGTGCGAGCGCCTGCGGCGGTTAAATGGAGGGGAGCACGTACCCGTTCTGATGCTGACCGGCCTGGATGACGAACCCTCGATTGCGCGCGCTTACGAAGCCGGCGCTACCGACTTCTTCGTCAAGAGCACGTCACAGTGGACGCTGTTGTCCGAGCGGCTGCGCTACATGATCCGCGCTTCACGCATGCGTGAAGAGCTGGCCGAGAGCCGCGCCAAGCTTACGAAGGCGCAGCGCATCGCGCGGCTCGGCAGTTGGGAATGGAACATCGCGGCGCGCTGGGTGAAGCTGTCGGAGGAGTGTTTCCCGATCGCCGGCCTGCCGCGGCAGGACGACGGCCTGGCCGACTGGTTCGTATGGTCAAGAGTCGTCGAAGACGAGCGCGCGCGCATCGAAATGCTGTTTCGCGAGGCGCTGGCCAGCACCGGCCAGATGAAGTTCGAGTGCCGCATTGCGCGGCCCAACGGCCAGATCCGCGTCGTGCACATCGAAGCCGAAGTTGACCGCGACGAAGGCGGCCGCGCCGTCGCGGTGCACGGCGTCGTGCAGGACATTACCGAGCGCAAGCACGCCGAAGATCAAATTCGGCAGCTCGCCAACTACGACAGCCTGACCGGATTGCCGAACCGGAGATTCTTTCGCGATCAGTTCGGCTCCGCACTCGAGCGTGCTCGCACCAGTGGCACCGCGGTCGGCGTCCTGTTCATCGACCTGGACCGCTTCAAGCAGATCAACGACACGCTCGGGCATCAGGTCGGCGATCAACTGCTGCGCGAAGTCGCCAAGCGGCTTTACCAGTGCGTGCGTGAAAACGACACCGTGGCACGCGCGGCCGAGCGCGCCGGCCCGTCGCAGGGCGTGCGGCCGCCGTCGATTGGATCGGCCA
>JBGSWY010000596.1:0-12929 GCA_041751715.1 Burkholderiaceae bacterium | reverse complement strand
ACGTGCTGCGCCGCGCGCTCGGTCATCGTCACGCCGAGCGCTGCACCAAGTTCGCTCATGCCGCTTGCTTCTCCATGGCCTGACCGTGCTTGGCGCGATAGTCGTCGATCGCCGCCTTGATCGCATCCTCGGCGAGGATCGAACAATGGATCTTGACGGGGGGCAGCGCAAGCTCTTCGGCAATGTGCGTATTGCGGATTGTGCCCGCCTGATCGAGCGTCTTGCCCTTGACCCACTCAGTCACCAGCGACGAGGACGCAATCGCCGAGCCGCAGCCATATGTCTTGAAGCGTGCGTCTTCGATGACGCCCTGCTCGTTAACGCGAATCTGCCACTTCATCACGTCGCCGCACGCCGGTGCGCCGACCATGCCGGTACCGACATGGTCATCGCCTTTGTCGAACGAACCTACGTTGCGCGGATTCTCATAATGATCGATAACTTTTGTGCTGTATGCCATTTGTTGCCTCTGCTTTAGTGTGCTGCCCACTGCACCGTGCTTAAGTCGATTCCATCCTTATACATCTCCCATAGCGGAGACATCTCCCGCAGCCGCGCCACCTGCCGCGTCACCAGATCTATCGTAAAGTCGATTTCCTCTGGTGTCGTGAAGCGCCCGACCGTAAAGCGGATCGAGCTGTGCGCCAGTTCATCGCTGCGACCGAGCGCACGCAATACATAAGATGGTTCCAGGCTGGCCGAAGTACAAGCCGAGCCGGAAGATACTGCCACGTCCTTCATCGCCATGATCAGGCTTTCGCCTTCGACGAAATTGAAGCTCGCGTTCAGGTTGTGCGGGACCCTGCGTTCCCAATCGCCGTTCAGAAATACCTGCTCGGTCTGCGAGATGCCTTTCCACAGACGATCGCGCAGCATGCGGATGCGTTCGTTATCGGTCGCCATTTCCTCGCGCGCGAGACGAAAGGCTTCGCCCATGCCGACAATCTGATGCGTCGGCAAGGTGCCCGACCGTAACCCGCGCTCGTGACCGCCGCCGTGCATCTGAGCTTCCAGCCGCACGCGCGGCTTGCGCCGGACGAACAGTGCGCCCATGCCCTTCGGCCCATAGGTCTTGTGCGCCGAGAACGACATGAGCTCGACCTTCAGTTGCGCCAGGTCGATCACGATCTTGCCGCTGGCCTGCGCCGCATCGACATGCAGCACGATGCCGCGCGAGCGGGTCAGCTCGCCGATTGCAGCAATGTCCTGGATCACGCCGATCTCGTTGTTGACGACCATCACCGAGACCAGAATCGTGTCAGGCCGCAGCGCTGTCTTGAGCTTCGCCAGGTCGAGCAGACCGTCCTCCTGAACATCCAGATACGTCACCTCGAAGCCGTCGCGCTCGAGCTCGCGCATCGTGTCCAGGGTTGCCTTGTGCTCGGTCTTGACCGTCACCAGGTGCTTGCCCTTGTCTTTGTAAAAGTGCGCAATGCCTTTAAGCGCCAGATTGATCGATTCGGTCGCGCCGGATGTCCAGATCAACTCGCGCGGATCGCAGTTGACCAGCGCCGCTACCTGCTCGCGCGCCTGATCGACTGCCTTTTCGGCCGCCCAACCGAACGAGTGGCTGCGCGACGCCGGATTGCCGAAGTTATCGCGCAGCCATGGAATCATCGCGTCGACAACGCGCGGATCGACCGGCGTGGTGGAGGAATAATCGAGATAGATCGGAAGCTGCATCGCCTTATCCTGCCTGTTCATTGGCAACCACGTGCCGCTTTTCACGTTGCCGGAGACGACTGTCGTGCAACACGGCGACCGTCTCGTTCCTGACCCTGACTCTTTGATTCTGCTGCTCAACCAGATCGGCCAGCGTCACCGAATCCAGATAGTCGAGCATCCGCACGTTCAAGTTCGCCCACAGATCGTGCGTCATGCAACGCTGATCGTCGTGGCAGTTTTCCTTGCCACCACACTGAGTCGCATCGATCGGCTCATCGACCGCGAAAATGATGTCGGATACCGTTGTCTGACTCATTGAACGGTCAAGCTGGTAACCGCCGCCCGGCCCGCGCGTGCTGGAGACCAACCGACGGCGGCGCAGCTTGCCGAACAGCTGCTCCAGGTACGACAGTGAGATCCTCTGGCGCTCGCTGATCGCCGCCAGCGTGACGGGACCCTCATGCTGGCGCATCGCGAGATCGATCATCGCGGTGACGGCAAAACGGCCCTTGGTGGTGAGTCTCATGAGTCTTTTGTGATCAAATTGGGAGGTTGGTTATCAGACTTGACCGAGCCCCAAAAATTCCCGATAGATTTAGTCGGGAATTCTACGGCCTCTGCCCAAATGGGTCAACCCGCTGGTTCCCGTGCCTAGTCCGTTAACTGGTCTGGCCGGCAAGGGCTTGCGAAAGATCGTGTTTCAAATCAGCGACGGATTCAAGGCCAACGGCGACCCGGATCAAGCCTTCACCGATGCCGGCCCGCTCGCGATCCTGCGGCGTAAGGCGGCCATGGGTCGTCGTTGCTGGATGCGTGATCGTCGAGCGGGTATCGCCGAGGTTGGCGGTAATCGACATCACGCGGACTGAATCGATGACGCGCCACGCGCGTTCGCGTTGTGAAGGAGGGTCGGCCTTGACCTCGAACGCCACCACGGCGCCGGCCTGCGACTGCTGCCGTCGTGCCAGCGCCTCCTGCGGATGCGATTCCAACCCGGGAAAGTACACACGCGCCACTTCGGGGCGGCGCTCGAGCCATTCGGCCAGCTGTTGCGCGGAATCACTTTGCGCGCGCATGCGTATCGCTAGCGTTTCAAGTCCCTTTAACAGCACCCACGCGTTGAACGGCGACAAGCTCGGACCGCTCGCTCGAAGTACCGGCAGCAACTGGTCGCGAATGAATGTCTTCGAACCGAGCACGGCGCCGCCGAGCACCCGGCCCTGCCCGTCCAGGTACTTGGTGGCCGAGTGAATGACTACGTCGACACCGAACTCGAACGGGCGTTGCAATGCCGGCGTGCAGAAACAATTGTCGACCACAGAGACCGCGCCGATCGCTCGGCCAAGTTCGCCGAACTGGTGCAAGTCGACGATTTCCATCAGAGGATTCGACGGTGTTTCGCAATAAAGCAGGCGCGTACGCGGAGTCGCGGCTGCACGCCAGGCTTCGATGTCGGTGGCGTCCACGTAGCTGACCGCTATGCCGAAGCGCGACAGCACGCTGGAAAATAGCTGGATCGTGGCGCCGAACACGTTGGCGGCGCAGATGACATGATCGCCGGCGTGCAATACGCCCAGACACGTCGCCATGATCGCCGCCATGCCGGACGAAGTCGCCAGACAATCCTCGGCGCCTTCGAGCGACGCCAGGCGCTGCTGGAACATCGTGACGGTGGGGTTGGTGAAGCGCGAATAGACGTTGCCGGCCTCGGCGCCCGAGAAGCGCGCGGCCGCCTGCGCCGCGTTGTCGAACATGAAGCTCGACGTCAGAAACAGCGCTTCGCTGTGTTCGTTGAACTGTGAGCGCTCGGTACCGGCACGTACGGCGCGCGTTTCAAAATCGGGTGGCTGTTGGATTCGCTCGGACATAAAAAAACCCGCCTCACTTATGAAATCAGCTCGGCGGGTGCTCATTTTCAACTGCGCACCATCGCTTTAGCCGAATTTGTTAAGCGCCCGCAAGCTGATTCAAATCGGCGCGTCCGGCGATATTACCCGATAGCGATTGCCTCTAGTCGGCCTGCGCCAGGTTCAGGTTGAGTTGCGAATACGGGTCGCTCTCGGCGCTGGACGCGAGTTCTCGCGCGGCTTCCAGCCGGTCCAGATACTCGGGCGTGATATCGCCTGTGACGTAGATGCCGTCAAAGCAGCTGGCTTCGAAGCTCGTCAGATGCGGCCCGAGTTCGGACACCGATCGCTTCATCGCGTCGATATCCTGATACACGAGCCCGTCGGCTTCTATGAGCCTTTGAATCTCTTCGTCCGAGCGTCCGTGCGCGATCAGCTCCTGGCGCGTCGGCATATCGATGCCGTATACATTTGGAGAACGCACCGGCGGCGCCGCCGAGGCAAAGATCACCTTATTTGCGCCGGCTTCGCGCGCCATGTGAACGATCTCGCGCGACGTGGTTCCGCGCACGATCGAGTCATCGACCAGCAAGACGTTCTTGCCCTTGAACTCGGTCGGCAACGCGCTCAGCTTTTGTCGCACACTTCTCTTGCGCACCGCCTGCCCGGGCATGATGAAGGTGCGCCCTACATAACGATTCTTGAAAAACCCTTCGCGAAACTCCAGCCCGAGCCTGGCCGAAAGCTGCATCGCTGCCGGGCGCGATGTTTCGGGAATCGGCATGACAACGTCAACGTCGCCGGTGCGCAGCTGCCTACGGATTTTCTCCGCCAGATATTCCCCCATTTTCAGGCGGGAGCTATAGATGCTGACTCCGTTCATCACCGAGTCCGGCCGTGCAAAGTAAACGTACTCGAAGATGCAGGGATTCAATGTCGGGTTCTCGGCGCACTGCTGCGAGTAAAAATTGCCGTCGATGTCGATAAAGACCGCTTCGCCGGGTGCCACGTCGCGCACGAACTTGAAGCCGAGCCCCTCTAGTGCGACCGACTCGCTGGCCACCAGATATTCGGTGCCAGCGTCGGTTTCGTTGATGCCATAGACCAGTGGGCGGATCCCGTACGGATCGCGAAACGCGACGATGCCGTGATCCGCGATATGGGCGACACAGGCATAAGCACCGCGCACTCGCCGGTGTACCGCCGCGACCGCGCGAAAAATCGTCGCGGGATCGAGCGTGTAGCTAGAGGTTCCTTCTTGCAGCTCGTGCGCCAGGACGTTTAACAGAATCTCCGAGTCCGAATTGGTATTGATGTGCCGCCGATCGATGCGGAACATTTCGCTTTTCAGCTGCTCCGCATTGGTCAGATTGCCGTTGTGGCCCAAGGTGATGCCAAACGGCGCATTCACATAGAACGGCTGCGCTTCCTCGACACTGAAGGCCGAGCCGGCGGTTGGATAACGGACGTGTGCAATACCGACGTTGCCGGTGAGGTTGCGCATGTTCCGGGTGCGGAAGATTTCGCGCACCATGCCGCTGCCCTTCCACATCGAAAACGTACTGCCGGATCCGGTGGCAATGCCCGCGGCATCCTGGCCTCGATGCTGCAGCAGTTGCAGCGAGTCATAGAGCAACTGATTCACCGGCCCGGTGGCGACCACGCCGACTATGCCGCACATTGACTATCTCTCCTTGCAGCCTGTCTTATCAGGCGCCATCGATCAGAACGTCAAAGAGTCACCAGGTTCGCGTTAATACCCTGCGCTTTCAGGCGGGTGCGGACATCATCGGCCTGGTCGCGCGATGCATACGGACCGAGCCGCACACGATAGCGAGCGCCCTGCTTCGTCTCGACCTTCTCCGTATATGGGGTGAGTCCGGTCTTTTTCAGCCGCTCTGCAAGATTACGCGCTGCGGTTTCGCTTGCCGGAGCGGCGGCCTGCACGACAAACCGCACTGCCTTCGCGCTTTCGGCGCCGGCTTTGGCCTCTGCCTTGCCCTCGAGTAACGCACGTGCCCGCTGCTCATCGACCCTCTTGCCGTCGACTGCTTTCATCGGCGGTTCTTCGGCTTTTGGGGGAGCCGGGGTGGGAACAGGCGCGGGAACGGGCGCAACGTCAGGTGGCGGTGCGACGGGAACGTTATCCGGCGACGGCACCGGTGGCAGCGACAGACGAGGAACAAACGGAGTTCTCTCACTCGGGATGTCGATGGCGATGTTGTCGTTCAGCGGCCTGGGCTCGGGGTCCAGCATCATGGGGACGATGATGGCGACAGTCAGCAGCAAGGCCGCCGCGCCGATCAGCCGGCGTCGCGCGCGGATCCGCACGCCTGTGCCCTGCTCGACGGATCTGGGCTCTTCATCCACGGCATCGGAAGTGGCACGCCGTTGTGCTCGCACCCGCGCGGATTCTGCCGTGCTGTTTTTGCGCCGCCAGAAGATCAGGGGCATTAAGACTCCGCTTGCATTGCGTGCGTAGCGCTCATTTCATCGACACTGCACGCAGCACTGCAGCCACTGAGAGAAAGGAACCGAACGCCAAAATTCTATCATCGGGCCTGGCGCGTTCGCGTGCTGCATCAAGTGCCGCTGCAAAGCTCGCGTGCTCGGACACCGCACTGCCGGGCGCCGCTGCACGAACCCGAGTTGCAATGACGGATGACGATGCTCCGCGCGCGCCGGGCGTTGCCGCGACGTACCAGTGATCGATCCTTGGCGCGACCTTCTTGATGACACCGGCAATGTCCTTGTCGCCCAGCATGCCGAACACTGCATGCGTCTGCGGATAGAAACCCATCATGTCGAGATTCTGCGCAAGCACCGCGGCGGCGTGCGGGTTGTGCGCGACGTCGAGCACGATCGCTGGCTGCCCGGGCAGTACTTGAAAGCGCGCCGGTAACTGCACGGTCAGCAGCCCCTGCCGGACCGCCTGCTGAGTGACCGGCAGCCGGGGTGCCAGCGCTTCCAGCGCAGCCAGTGCACCGGACGCATTCAGCAATTGATTGGCGCCGCGCAGCGCCGGGTACGGCAGACTGGCGCGGCGCAGTTGTCGCCCGCCATAGGCCCATTGCTGGCGATTGCCTTGATAGTTGAAGTCGCGGCCGAACCGCCAGAGCTCGGCGCCAATGGCCTCCGCGTAATCGAGCAACGTTTGCGGCGGCTCGGGATCACTGCAGATGGCCGGCCGGCCTGAACGATAGATGTGGGCTTTCTCGAAGCCGATCTGCTCTCGCGTGGCGCCCAGATAATCCATGTGATCCAGCGCGACCGAGGTCACAATCGCCACATCAGCATCGACGATGTTGACCGCGTCGAGCCGCCCGCCGAGGCCGACCTCAAGCACTGCGGCGTCAAGCCGCGACTGCGAGAACAGGCGCAGGATGGCCAAGGTAGTGAATTCGAAGTAAGTGAGCGTCGTGTCGCCGCGCGCCGCTTCGACCGCTTCGAATTGCGCAATCAGCGCCGCATCGCCCGCATCCTCACCGTCGACTCGGGCACGTTCGTTGAATCGCAGCAGATGCGGTGACGCATATAAACCGATGCGGTAACCGGCGGCGCGAAGGACGGCATCGAGCATCGCGCAGGTCGAGCCCTTGCCGTTGGTACCGCCGACGATGATCGTCGGAATGTCGAGCTGCAGATGGAGCCGGTCGGCTACTGCACGCACCCGATCGAGGCCCAGATCGATCGGCCTGGCGTGCAGCCCTTCGATCCGAGCAAGCCAGTCGTCGAGTGAAGGTTTCTCCTCGCTCGTTACGACAAAGCCTCCACGGGTTGCTTCAGCAGCAATGCCAATATCCCCGCGATCTCGTCGCGCATCTGACGCCGGTCGACGATCATGTCGATGGCGCCCTTGGTGAGCAGAAATTCGGAGCGCTGAAAGCCTTCCGGCAGTTTTTCACGCACGGTTTGTTCGATGACGCGCGGACCGGCGAATCCGATCAGCGCCTTCGGCTCCGCGATCACGACGTCGCCCATAAAGGCGAAGCTTGCCGAGACCCCGCCCATCGTCGGATCGGCCAGTACGCTGATATAGGGTAACTTCGCCTCGGCGAGCCGCGCGATCATCGCGGTGGTCTTGGCCATCTGCAACAGTGAAAGCAGCCCTTCCTGCATGCGTGCGCCGCCGGTCGACGTGATGCAGATATACGGCACCTTCTGCTCGATCGCCGTTTGCACGCCAAGCACAAAGCGCTCGCCGACCACGGAGCCCATCGAGCCGCCCATGAACTCGAATTCGAAACACGCGGCAACGACCGGCAACGCGCGAATCGAACCGCCGATCACGATCAGAGCATCGGTCTCGCCGGTATCTTCCATCGCCTGCTGCAAGCGTTCCGGATACTTTCGGCTGTCGCGAAACTTCAGCGCATCGACCGGCAGAATCTCCTGCCCGATTTCATAGCGCCCTTCGGCATCGAGCAGCGCATCGAGCCGAGCGCGCGCACCGATGCGCATGTGATGCGCACACTTCGGGCATACGAACAGGGTCGCCTGCAGCTCGGCCGAGTAGAGCACCGCTTCGCAGCCGGGACACTTGGTCCACAAGCCCTCCGGCACGCTCTTTCGAGCGGCGCCCTGCTCGCGCTTGATGCGCGGGGGCAAGATCTTTTCGATCCAGCTCATTGATTCTCCTTATGCGGCTTTCACGGCCTGTGGACGGTCGATCGCGACGCGGACACTGGCAACGAATCGTTCGACTGCCTGCACCGCACGATCGATCGGCGCCGCTTCCAGCTCCTCGATGATGCGCGAGCCGATCACCACCGCATCGGCCACGCTGGCGACGGCCTGTGCACTCCCAGCGTCGCGAATGCCGAAGCCCACGCCCACCGGCAAGTCGGAGTGGCGGCGGATCACCGGCAGACGCGCCGCCACGCTGGCGACATCGAGATGCGCTGCGCCGGTAATTCCCTTCAAGCTTACGTAGTACAGGAAGCCGGAAGCCTGCTGCGCAATCGCCGCGATTCGTTCATCGGTCGTCGTAGGCGTGACCATGAAGATCGAGTCAATGCCGACCCCCAGCAACTCGCTCGAAAACTCCAGCGCTTCCTCCGGCGGATAGTCCACCACCAGCACACCGTCGACTCCAGCTGCGCCCGCTGCCCGCGCAAAGTCGGTGCGGCCCATGCGTTCGATCGGATTGGCATAACCCATCAGCACGACCGGCGTGACAACGTCGTCCTTGCGAAATTCAGTCACCATTGACATCGTCGTCTTAAGACCCACGCCGTTCCGGATGGCTCGTTCTGCCGCGCGCTGTATCACCGGGCCATCAGCCATCGGATCTGAAAACGGAACACCGAGCTCGATCACATCGGCGCCGGCGCGCGCCAGCGCATGCATCAGCGGGACCGTGAGCGCCGGCGATGGGTCGCCGGCGCAGATGTACGGAATCAGGCCCTTGCTACCGCCGCCGCGCAGTTCGACAAAACGACCCTTGATGCGTGACATCAAGAGTCGAGCCCGCTGCGCTCGGCGACGATATGCAAATCCTTGTCGCCGCGGCCCGACAGATTGACCAGCAGGATCGCCTCCTTCGCCAGCGTCGGCGCCAGCCTGGTGGCATGCGCCAGCGCATGGGCCGATTCGAGCGCCGGAATAATGCCTTCGATCCGGCAGCACTCGTGGAACGCCTTCAGCGCTTCGTCATCGGTAGCGCCGACATACTCGGCGCGGCCTTCATCCTTCAGCCACGCGTGCTCAGGACCGACCCCCGGATAGTCAAGCCCGGCGCTGACCGAAGGCGTCTCCATGATCTGGCCATCGTCGTTCTGCAACAGGTAGGTGCGATTGCCGTGCAACACGCCGGGCGTGCCACGCTGCAGGCTGGCGGCGTGGCGCATGCCCGTCAACCCCTCGCCGGCCGCCTCGACCCCGATCAGCTTGACGTCCTTGTGCGCGATGTATTCATAGAAGATTCCCATCGCATTGCTGCCGCCGCCGACGCATGCGATCACTGCATCCGGTTGGCGGCCCGCGATCTCGGGCATCTGCTCGATGCATTCCTTGCCAACCACCGAGTTGAAGTCGCGCACCATCATCGGATAAGGATGCGGGCCGGCGACGGTGCCGATGATGTAGAAAGTATTTTCGACGTTGGTGACCCAGTCGCGCATCGCTTCATTGAGCGCGTCTTTGAGAGTACGGCTGCCGCTGCCGACCGGCACCACCTTCGCGCCCAGCAGCTTCATCCGGTACACGTTGGCGGCCTGGCGCGCCATGTCCTCTTCGCCCATGTAAACGACGCATTCCATCGCATAGCGCGCCGCCACCGTTGCCGTCGCAACGCCATGCTGCCCGGCGCCGGTCTCGGCGATCACGCGCGGCTTTCCCATGCGTTTAGCGAGCAGCGCCTGCCCCACGGTGTTATTGATCTTGTGCGCGCCGGTGTGATTCAGATCTTCGCGCTTCAGGTAGATCTGCGCGCCGCCCAGCATCTCGGACCAGCGCCGTGCGTGATAAATCGGGCTGGGCCGACCGACGAAGTGTTTGAGTTCGTACTGGAACTCGGCGACGAATTCAGGATCGTGCTGATACTTCTGATACGCCGTGCGAAGCTCATCAAGGGCGTGCATCAGCGTTTCGGCGACGAATATCCCGCCGTACGGCCCGAAGTGTCCTTTCAAGTCTGGAAGATCGTAGGGCTTCATCCGTGTCCTCGTCGATCCGCGTGACGCACTGCCTCGACGAATAGCTTGATTTTCGATGTGCTTTTTATGCCGGGTTCGTGTTCCACACCACTGCTGACATCGACCGCATAAGGCCGCACCTCGGCAATCGCAGCGCCGACGTTATCGGCGTTCAACCCGCCGGCCAGTACCAGTGGCTTAACACGCTGCGCAGGCAATCGCGACCAATTGAAGGTGTGGCCACCGCCGCCAAAGTCATCCGTGGGTGCATCGACCAGCAGCGCCGAGGCGGACGCAAATTCGGTTTGAACGCGCGCCAGATCGGTATCGTCCGTCATCGAAACCGATCTGATGTAAGGACGTTGGTAGCGGCTGCACGCCGGCTCATGTTCATTGCCGTGAAATTGCAGCCAAGCGTTGGGCGTCATCTCAAGCGCGCCTTCGACCAGGTCGGAGGCGGCATTGACGAACAGCAGGACCGGGGCTGCAAACACTCCAAGTTCCCGGCTTAACGCGCGCAGCCGGGCCGGCGCGACATAACGCGGACTTTTCGGATAACAGACGAACCCGACTGCGTCGGCGCCGGCTGCAATCGCGGCAGCGACATCAGCTTCGCGCGTCAGCCCGCAAATCTTGATTCGTGTACGCATCAATCCAAACTGGATGCCCATCAGGAGCCGGCAAGCCAAACGCTGGATCGTACTCGACGCGCGCCAGGTAAAGCCCGGCTGCGGCGAACGTCGGCGCTCCGACGGCTCGACTGCGCGCCTCCAGCACCTCTTTTACCCATTCGTGCGGCCGCCGGCCAACGCCCACGTAAACGAGCGCACCCACGATATTGCGCACCATATGGTGCAAGAAAGCGTTCGCCGTGACGTTGATGCGAACCAGCGGACCGATCCGATGCACCGCCAGTCGCTCTATGTCGCGCACCGGGGTGGCGGCCTGGCACTCGGCCGAACGAAAAGATGTGAAATCGTGCCGGCCGACAAGATGCATCGCAGCTTGCCGCATCGCGGCTTCATCGAGCGGCCGAAAAACCCAGCCGACGCGCCCATGCGCCAACGGCGATCGAACCGGCGCATTCAGGATCCAGTAGTCGTAACGGCGACGGCGCGCGCCATAGCGTGCGTGGAACCCGTCACCTGCCTGCCGTGCCCAGTGAACCGCAACCGACGCCGGAAGAAAACGGTTAACGCCACGCACCCATGCGGTTACCGGGCGCGCAGCATCGGTGTCGAAGTGAATGACCTGGTCCAGTGCATGAACCCCGGTGTCGGTGCGGCCTGCGCAGATCGTAGCGACGGGCACCCCGGCAATCTGCGCCAGCGCACGCTCGACGGCGTCCTGCACGCCGCGACCGTCTGCTTGCGTCTGCCAGCCGTTAAAGGTCGCGCCGTCGTACTCGAGGCCGAGCGCGAGCCGGCAGTGCCGGCTCACGGGCTCAGCTCTCGATTTGCTTGATCAGATCGACCGCTGCCTGCCGCTGCTCGCGGGTACCGTCACGCATCACTTCGTCAAGCAGTTCGCGCGCGCCATCCTTGACACCCAGATCGATATAGCCGCGCGCCAGATCGAGCTTGGTCGCCATCTGTTGCGCCAGTGCGCTGCCCGGCTCTGTTTCACCGCGCTTGGTCGCGGCGTCCAGACTGACCGCCGACAGATCGAAATCGATCAGCGGAACAGTGGCCTGGTCTGTGTTCGCGGTGAGCCGCGCGGCGTGCTCGTCCGGCAAGCTGCCGACAGGCGCCGTTGACTTAACACCGATGACGGTCGGCCGCGACAGCGCTTCTTCCATCACTGGCGCGACCGGCATGCGCGTAGACGGCGGCACCGGCATGCGTGTCGAAGGCGGAATGTTCAGGTCCAGATCCGGAATTGCCCCGACACCGGTCGCCGTGGGCGCCATCGCCGGGTATTTTTCCTTCGGCAAGGCAAAGTCCATATCGGCCACCGCCGGCGGCTCGGCTCTCTGCGGAGTAGTCGGTGCGAAAACATCCACGTCAGCACGGGCGGGCGCGGCGTCAAGCTCCGGCATACGAGTCGAGACGTCCAAATTGCCCATCTTCGTCGGGCCGAGATCGAAATCGAGCGAACCAAAGTCGGTGGACGCGTTTGTGGCAGGCCCGGCGGCGTCACGCGCGCTGGTGGCTTCCGCTCCCGGCAAGGTCGCGCGAAACTGCGTGGTCGGCGCCGAAGTGGTGTTCGGACCGGACATCTTCGTGTCCTGCGGCATCTTGGTCTCGACCTGCATCGTGCTGTCGCCCATCTTGGTGTCTACCACCATACGGGTTAGCGGAGGCGCACTCGCGAGGGCAGTATCGCGAGTCATCGTCGAGCTGCCTGCCGTCAGGCCGCCGAGGTCAAGGCCGGCGGTGGCACCACCGCCCAATGTCGACGGCCTCCCCGAACGTGTATTGGCATCCACCCGGAAGCCGGTGGTCGGACCACGCGTTGTATCGCCCAGTGCAGCACCGATCGCTGCACCCGCGAACATCGCGTGCGCCGGATCTACCGTGCGGCCCAGCTTGACGCCTCGTTCCCAGTCTTCGCCGGCACCGCCGGTGCGTTCGCGCAACTCTTCGGCGACCGCCATGAACGAGGTTTTGTCCCCACGCCGCGCGTAAATTTCCATCAACTTGACCCTGACCGCATGCCGGTCGGGCTGCAGGCGCAGCGCTTCCTTCAAAATGTCCTCGGCCTGTTCCTCACGACCATAGGCGATGTAAACGTCGGCCTCGGCGACCGGATCAACTTCGTTCGAATCGAGTTGGGATGCGGC
>JBGSWY010000595.1:0-3509 GCA_041751715.1 Burkholderiaceae bacterium | reverse complement strand
GCACGGCCCGGGGGCAGCGGCGCGCAATGCACGCACCCGCTTCAGCGCGCCGGGGTCCGCTCCGGCCGCGCATGGCTTGCACGCGGTCGAAGTCCGCGACCTCGAGGTGTACGAGCAACTGCTGGAGGTCGCATGAACGCCGCCCAACTGGAACGACTCGGCGAACACCTGCTCAAGCTGCGCCTGTTCAAGAGCCGGGAGCGGTTGGAAGCTCTGTTGCAGGACGCTGCCGCGAGGGAGCTCGCCTATTCTGATTTCCTCGAGCAGGTGCTGTCCGAGGAAGTCGCCGCCAAGACCAGCAAGAACGTGACCATGCGCACCGCCATGGCCCGCTTCCCGTTCGTGAAACCGCTGGAAACCTTCGACTTCAACTACCAGCCCTCGATCGACAAGAAGCAGGTGCAAACGCTGGCCAGCTGCCACTTCATCGAACACGGCGACAACGTGCTGGTGCTCGGCCCGCCGGGCGTCGGCAAATCCCATCTCGCCGTCGCCCTGGGCCTCAAGGCGATCGAGTCCGGCTATCGGGTGCTGTTCAGCACCGCTGCCAACCTGATCGCCACCCTCACCAAGGCGCACGGCGAAGGCCGGCTCGACGAGAAGCTCAAGTTCTACACCACGCCTCGACTGTTGATCATCGACGAGATCGGCTACCTGCCCATCGAGCGCCTCGGCGCCAATCTGTTCTTTCAGTTGATCAGTCGCCGCTACGAGCGCGGACCGATGATCCTCACGAGCAACCAAAGCTTCGCCGCCTGGGGCGACGTGTTCGGCGATCGCGTGATTGCCACCGCCATCCTCGATCGGCTGCTGCATCACGCAGTGACGCTGAACATTCGCGGCAATTCGTACCGGCTCAAAGAGAAGTTGAAGGCCGGCCTCGTTCGTACCGAAGAGGCCGAAGCGTGAACCGGGTGGGGAATTTTCGATTCCCACACCTGGGGAAATTTGGGTTCCTCTTGACAGGCAGCTCGCGTTCGTGAGCGTGGTGTGCCTGGCGCTCTACTTCGCCTTCACCTGGGACCACCGTCTCAATTCTGTTTACCCGCAGGTTTGGCAGGCGCCGTCGACTTCGCCCGCGCCCCTGTCGCCGCGGCCCCACGCTTGGAAGGGCTTGCGCCCTCGCCCGATGATGCCTGCACGGCGCCAGGCGGCGTCAACACCAACATCTGATTGAAGTCGAGACGTGTGCCGCCGGCATCTCCAGTGAGGAATACGAGCGTGGGACACCGATCGACCTCCATCGAGATCAGGTGCTCGCCGCGCGCGCGCAGTACCTGCCGCTGGGCGGCGCCTGCGTCGCTCAAGTCCACCGGCGGATAGATGTCGCGGTAAACGACATTGTCGTTGCGATCGAGGAGTTGATAGCAGGTCACTGCGGACGCGGGGGCGGCGAGCAACGCACCTGCTGCACCGGCCAGCGCCAACGCGAAAGTCGTTTGACGCATCGAAGCCTCCCAGGATGGGGTTGGCGATCATGAGACCGCGTAGAACCTTCACGTGAATCGCTCCGGATAGGTTTGCGCAGTGCTAGAGCGGTAATGGTAGCGCTGGAACGCCGCAGACTTGGCTTACTCCAGGCGGGAGTCGCTGCGCGCACCGTTAGTGCAGGACAACTTGATCAAGGGCTATTAATGGGGTATTTTACTACTCGTTAAACGGTTTAGTGTGTAATAAAATGGAACCCAGGACGGCCTTGCCCCTCGAAGTGACCGCCGCGGTGAAGCAGCTGGGGGAAAACGTGCGGTTGGCCCGCGTGCGCCGCCAGATGACCCAGGACGAGCTCGCGGCCGCGTGCGGCATCACCCGGAAGACGCTTTACGCCCTCGAGAACGGCAAATCCGGGACGACCATGGCGACACTATTTTTGGTGCTCTGGAAACTCGGCTTGCTCAACACGTCCACGGCACTGGCCAATCCGGATGCCGATGAGCACGGAAAGATTCTCGAAGCCGCCCGCAGGCCCAAGCGCGTACGGCCGCGCGTCGAAGACGACAACGACTTCTGACCGATGGCCGACGACGAGCAGTTCTGCTACGTCTACATCCAGCTCCCGGGGACGGTGGAGACGGTGCCCTGCGCGTCCTTGCGGGTTCGCGGCGTAGGCGCGGGCGCCTACGAGGGCACCTTTGCTTATGGCAAGAAGTACCTGCAACGCCACAACGTTGTCGCTCTGGACCCTTTCCACCTGCCGCTATCGGCTCGGCCGCAGAAGTTCACCAAACTGAAGGGCATCCCAGGGGCAGTTCGGGACGCAAGTCCCGACGCTTGGGGGCGCCGCGTCATCCAGGCAAAGTTGCAACGACCAGCGGCTGACATCCAGGAAGTGGAGTACCTGCTGAACGGTCCCGACGACGGCGCGGGCAACTTGAGCTTCGGTCGGACGGTCGACCCACCCGCGCCTCGCCGGCCACTCAATCGCACCCACCAGCTGGAAGCGCTGATCGAGGTTGCCGAGAGACTCGAGGAGGGCGGCCTGCTTCCACACGAAGTGCTGGAGGAACTCGAGCCGGGGACGAGCATGGGCGGCGCCCGACCCAAGGTGACGGTGGAAGACGACCACAAACTCTGGCTGGCCAAGCTGCCCGAAAAGGGCGACCGGCACAACATGCAGCGCATCGAGTATGCAGCGCTGGAGCTTGCCCGCGCGGCCGGTATGCGTGTCTGCGCAACCCGCCTCGAGCGCGCAGGCGGGCGTGATGCATTGATGCTCGACCGCTTCGACCGCGAATGGAATCCGGACAAGAACGCATACCAGCGTTACGGCCTCGTATCGGGGCTCACGGTGCTCGACGCCGAAGACGGCTACCTTGGCCGCGACCGCTGGTCATATCCGTTGCTTGCGGATGAACTTCGTCGTTGGTCCGTCAAAAGCAAGGTCGACCGTCTCGAGCTGTTCCGTCGAATGGTGTTCAATGCCATGGTGACCAACGACGACGACCACCCGCGCAATCATGCACTGCTGCACACGAGCGGCGGATGGAGACTCTCCCCTGCCTACGACATCCTGCCGGTTCCGAAGGCGTCAATAGAGCGCCGGGACCTGGCGTTGGAAGTGGGCCGATTCGGACGGGCCGCCAGCCTGTACAACCTCTTCTCCCAGTGTGAGTCGTTCGACGTGGCGAAGGCGGACGCGCAAGCGATCGTGGACAGCATGCTCGTCGTTGTTCGCACCTGGCGGGAATTCTTCATCGAG
Source organism: Burkholderiaceae bacterium (assembly GCA_041751715.1). Taxonomy (GTDB): domain Bacteria; phylum Pseudomonadota; class Gammaproteobacteria; order Burkholderiales; family Burkholderiaceae_F; genus JACCZX01. The sequence goes on along the minus strand of JBGSWY010000595.1, from coordinate 313 downwards.
CGAGGAGTCGAGCAGCGCAGCATCGAGATGCTTGAACAAGCCATGCTGCCTCCTTCGTTCTTCCGGGACGCGCCGCCTGAATCCGTTTGACCAAACACCAGGCAGATCTGGCAATCGAATGATGACGACGCACCTGAACCCGGCAGAGTCACGTCTATGTTGTACTCGGCTGTGCGTTGCCTGGACATGGAGCCAAATGAACGCGACCGCCCGAAGGCGGCCGCGAGTCGTCGTGCATTTGAAGTGAGGTCACTCCGATCGATGTCTAGTCGGTTCGCGGTCGCCCTTGGGCTCATGGCGATGTGACTAGGAC
>JBGSWY010000594.1:0-2209 GCA_041751715.1 Burkholderiaceae bacterium | reverse complement strand
TCGGCATGCGAGAAGGCAGCGGTGTGAGTTCGATTGTGCTTCGCATGCATCAGCCGAAATCCCTGCAATGCAGCCCAGGCTGCGCCAAGCGTTGCACCCACAATCACAGCCGAGCTGAGCGTGGACCTCGGTGCAATGCGGAGTCGTGAGATAAGGTACATAGGATTGTCGGCATTAAAGAGGATGTTGATGCAAACCTTGTTCCCGGCGGGCAGCCGCACCGGCTAAAGCGACATGCCTAAATTGTTGAGCTGCGGCGTGATTGTGCGCCGCACGCCGGGCGAGGTCCTGCTGTGTCACGCGACGGGGCGGAACTACTGGGACATTCCGAAAGGCGTGCGCGATGCCGGCGAAACCAGCGCCGCGGCAGCACTGCGTGAGCTGCGCGAGGAAGCGGGCATCGATCTGCACGAGCACCAGTTGCTGGACCTTGGAGTGCATGAATACCTGCCGCGCAAAGCCCTGCATCTGTTTGTGCTGACTCCGCCCATTGCTGCCCTCGACATCGACATCTGCCGATGTACAACGCACTACACGCCGCACTACGGCGGCCGCGAGATTCCCGAAGTCGATGCCTACCGCTGGACCCTTCGCAGTGAAGTGCCAGGTCTGTGCGGGAAAAACATGGCGCGTGTTCTTATGGCGCTCGATTGGTGAAAGGCTGACCGCAGCGTCGCGAGCGACTGTCAGGCGGTTCGCAGCAAGGTCGAACGTGCAAATCGTGCGACGGCGTGTACCTCCACCGCCGGTCCACCACGTCCCACTTGCCGGGCAGGAAAATCGGTAGTCATGCATCGAACCAAGGGCAGGTCCTCATCGGGTCTCCCGAATTGCTTTCAAGCGAGCATATGCGCGCCGATACCTGACATCGCGTGTCATGTATTTCGCCTAGGCTCTGATCTCATGCGTGCCAGCCGCCTGCTTTCCGTGATGATGTTGTTGCAAGCGCGCGGGCGCATCAGCGCGCAGACGCTGGCGGATGAGCTCAAAGTGTCGGTACGCACCGTCTACCGCGACGCCGATCACCTCAGCGCCGCCGGCGTGCCCGTGACGGCCACTCGCGGCGCCGCCGGCGGGTTCGAGTTGCTTGACGGTTGGCGGACACGGCTTACCGGACTGACGCCGCACGAAGCGCAGGCAGTGTTGCTGGCGGGCGCGCCCGGACCCGCGAAACAACTCGGGTTAGGCAATGCAGCCGCTTCGGCCCAGCTAAAGCTGCTCGCCGCGCTGCCGTCGCAATGGCAGGCAGACGCACGACGGGTCGGTTCGCGACTTCACCTGGATCCGGTGGGCTGGTATCGCAGCGCCGACCGTGCCGAGCATCTGAACAAAGTAGCGCAGGCCGTTTGGAACGACCGGCGGCTGGGCATCCGTTACGAAAGCTGGAAGGGCGTGGCAGACAGAGTCATCGAGCCGTTGGGGCTCGTGCAAAAGGCGGGTGAGTGGTATGTGGTGGCTCGCACGAACAAGCAGATGCGCACTTATCGCTTGTCGGGTATTCAACAACTGGACGAGCGCCCTGGCAAGTTTGCGCGGCCGAGAAATTTTGGTCTCGCGAAATACTGGGCTGCTTCGATCGAGCGCTTCGAAGCGGGGCTCTATCGAGGAACCGCCGTCGTGCGTATCACGGCGCTCGGCATGCAACGCCTGAAGGGCCTGAGCGCCGCGGTGGCGGAAGCGGCCGAACGCACGCAAACTGCTGTCGATGCCAACGGATGGAGCCAGGTCACGATCCCGATCGAATCGATCGACCATGCGGCCATCGAGCTGCTGAGGCTGGGCGCCGAGGGTGAAGTCCTGAAACCGCCGGAGTTGCGCAAGCGCGTGGCTAACACCGTTCGCGCACTCGCGCAGATCTACTGAACATGCTCCGAATCAGGCAGCGGCTTTCAGCTCTTCAACCGAAGTCTGAGTCGCGCTCGCCGGCATGCCGTCCTTCCAAGGCAACTCAACTGCGTAATTCTTCAGCAAACAATCATCGGGCAGCGTCTCGATGGGAGTGAAGTCCCGGTGCGCGATGTACTCGGGCCGCTTGAAGCGGCGGATATGGTTGCTGACCGCGCACAAACTGAGATACACGCTGACCCGATCCCACGGCGAAAGGTTGCTGCTCGACGCATGCACCAGGCAGGAGTGAAACAGGATCATCGATCCCGCCGGCCCCTTCGGCGCCACGATGCCGCCGTTCTTGCCGCCCGCGCGCTGAACC
>JBGSWY010000593.1:0-7446 GCA_041751715.1 Burkholderiaceae bacterium | reverse complement strand
CTTCGTCGATTTGATGCAAGGGGTGGTGGTCACGGCGGAACTCCCGGCGGTGGTGGAGCAGGCGGTCCAATGGCACCGCAGCGTCGCCGAGGCCGAGTTCGCCTTTGCGATGCAGCGCGAATACCGCAACCATCCGGACCGACTCAGCGACGGCCTGCGGCAGCGGGTCGAGCGAGGCATGCAGATCGCAGCGCTCGACTACCTGACCGCAAGAGACCGGATACCGCACGTGGCCTGCGCGTTCGACCAGTATTTCGAGCACTACGATGCAATCCTGTCGCCGGCCGCCCTGGGTGGGGCTCCACGCGGACTTGCCTCGATCGGCAACCCGATCATGCAGAACGTGTGGAGCTTCGCCGGCCTGCCGGCCTTGTCGATGCCGTTGCTCCACCTCTCCAACGGGCTGCCGCTTGGCGTACAGGCGGCGGGGCCGCTGCACAATGACGGCCGCTTTTTGAGGGCGGTTCGCTGGCTCGTCACCGAGTTCGTCAATCGAGGTCGTGCATGAAAATGATCGAAATACTGGCGGGTCTCGTGGGCCTGTCGCTGCTGGTCGCGTTTTACGTTCCCTATGTGCACAAGCTTCCGCAGCTCGACATTACCCTGATTCTGCTAGGCGGCCTGGCGCTCGCCGCGTACGACTTCTTCACGTCCAAGAAGTAGCGGGCGGCCTTCGTCGTGCAGCGTTGATTCGCTGCTTTCGGATCCCGGCGCTACGGCCTGACCGACGCCCTGGCGCGCCGCCTGTCTTGGAAGCAGTCGCAGCTAGAGAAAGCCGACACCGACGCTGAAGATTTTCTCTACGCGCGGGATGATCCGCTTATTCTCGACGAACACGATCAGGTGGTCCTCCGGCTGGATCACGACGTCGTGGTGTCCCATCAACACCTGGGCAGCCTGGCCCTCGCCCCGCACGACGGCGCCAATCGTTGCGCCGCGCGGCAGATCGATCTGCTCAAGCGACTTGCCGATCACGCGCGAGCTTCTGGCGTCGCCGTGCACGATCAGCTCCAACGCTTCGGCGGCGGCCCTGCGCAGCGTATGCGCCACCACGACGTCGCCGCGGCGCGCAAAGCGCAGCAACGCCGACATTGTCACGTACGACGGCGAAATGGCAATGTCGATCTGGCCGCCCTGCATCAGGTCTGCGTAGCTCTTGCGGTTGATCAGCGCGATGACCCTGCGCGCACCGAGCCGCTTGGCGAGCAGTGCGCTCATGATGTTGTTCTCGTCGTCGTTGGTCAGAGCAACGAACAGATCGATATCAGCCACGCCCTCCTGTATCAGCAGATCTTCGTCCGTGCCGTCGCCCAGCAGCACCAGCACATCAGCCGACACTTCCTGCGCGAGGTGCTCGGCGCGCTTCTTGTTTGCTTCAATGATCTTGACGCTGCAGCGCTTTGCGACGTCGAGCCCCACACCGGTATCGAGCGCGCGCGCGAAGCGCAGACCGATATTGCCGCCACCGGCGATCATCACGGTGCGCACCGGCTTGTCCATGCGCCGCAGTTCGTTCATCACGGCACGCACATCGCGCGTTGCCGCCAGGAAGAAAACCTCGTCCCCCGGCTGAATCATGGTGTCGCCGTCGACTCTGACGCTTGATTCGTTGCGGAACAAAGCGACGATGCGGGTATCCACATTCGGTATGTGCCGCCGCAGATCCTTGATCGGATGCGACACCAGTGGCCCGCCTGCAAACGCACGTACCGCCATCAGGCTGGCACGGCCGTCGGCAAACTCGAGCACCTGCAACGCCTCCGGAAAATCGACCAGCTTCAGCAGATAGTCGGTCACCGTCTGCTCGGGAAAGATCACATGCGTCGCGCCGAAACCGCCTTCGCCGATCAGCTCCGGATGCTGCTGCAACTCGGTGTTGCGCACGCGCGCAATGCGCGTGGGAATGTTGTACAGCTCGGCAGCGATCTTGCACGCCACCAGATTCGCCTCGTCGGAGGCGGTGACTGCGATCAGGATATCGGCGTCGTCGGCACCGCCCGCTTTCAAGGTCGACGGCAGTGCCGCATTGCCCACCAGTCCGCGCAGATCGAACCGGTTTTGCAGTTGGGCCACGCGCGCCCCGTCGGTGTCGATCACGGTGATGTCGTTGGCTTCCGACACCAGCGCTTCGGCCACCGAGGAGCCGACCCGGCCGGCACCGACGATAATGATCTTCATGAAGACGGCAAGCGGCAGGTCCTACGAACGTCGCTCTGCTTCAGTCGTCGTACTCTTCGCTGCGCTTTGAATAAACCGGAGGCTCATCGGCCGCGGCCGGCGTCTCGCTCGCGAGCGGCGCTTCGTCCGGCGCGCGCTCATTGCGGCGCGCGCCACGCGACAGTTCGATCCCCAGTTGCTTGAGCTTGCGATACAGATGGGTGCGCTCGAGGCCGGCCCGCTCGGCCACGCGCGTCATGCTGAAGTTTTCACGCGCGAGGTGGAATTCGAAATACACCCGCTCGAACTGGTCGCGCGCGTCGCGCAGTGGCTGCTCTAGGGCAACGCCGTTGTGCTCGCCGAGCTCGGCGGGTTCGGCACGCCGGGCGGCTCCCCCGCCGTTGCTATCGCCTGCAGTCACGGCAAGCGGCGCCGATGTGACCCCACCCAGCAACGTCGGCGCCGCCGGAGTGGCCATGCGAACGCTGCGCATCACGCGGCCGCGCTCGAGCCCGGACCGCACGGCCGTCAGCAGGCGCGTCATCGCGATCGGCTTCTCAAGAAACTCGAGCGCACCGAAGCGGGTGGCCTCAACCGCGGTGTCGATCGTGGCGTGGCCCGACATCATGATGACCGGCATCGTCAGTTGCCCGTTGGACGCCCACTCCTTCAGCAGCGTGACGCCATCGGTGTCCGGCATCCAGATATCGAGCAGCACGAGGTCGAGATCTTCGCGCCCGCGGGCGTTGCGAGCGGCGGCAGCGTTTTCTGCCGTCAAGACCGAATGGCCTTCGTCGGCGAGGATTTCCGACAGCAATTCGCGAATTCCGATTTCGTCGTCGACGACGAGGATGTTGGCCATTACCGATCAGGAGTTTTTTGCAACGACCTGCAAGCTTACGCCGCGTGCAATGCCGGCACCGCGCTGACTTCGGCCAGCCGGCGAAATACGATGGTGACCAGCGCGCCCCCGCTCTGACCGATGCCGGCGCCGCCGCGATTGATCACCTCGATGCGCGCTCCGTGCTCATCGACAATCTTTTTTACCATCGCAAGACCGAGGCCGGTGCCGCTGGGTTTACTGGTGACGTAAGGCTCGAATGCACGCCGAAGTATATGCGCCGGGAAACCCGGGCCGTTGTCTTCGACGGCGAGGCGCACCGCACGCGCCTTGGTGTTCGCTTCCTCGATCTCGACCAGCTCGGTGCGTACCAGAATACGTGCGTCGGTACGGCCGGCGAGTGCATCCTGCGAATTAACGACGAGGTTGTGAATCACCTGCCGCAATTGCGTTGCATCGCCTTCGATCAGCGGCAGCCCGGGACGCAGTGAGAGCTCGATAGCCCCGGCGCCCACGTCGATCCCGTACAGCGCTGCCACCTCCTCCACCAGCGTATTCAGTGCAAGAGGCGACAGTCGGGCCGGCGGCACCCGCGCATAGTCGCGAAAGTCATCGACCATGCGCTTCATCGAGGTCACCTGGTTGACGATGATCGCGGTGCCGCGTTTCAGAATATCCGCATCCGGCATCGACAACTTTTCGATCAGCTTCATCTGCAGGCGCTCGGCCGCAAGTTGAATCGGCGTCAGCGGATTCTTGATTTCATGCGCCAGGCGCCGCGCCACTTCGCCCCACGCCAGTGCGCGTTGCGCCGAGATGATCTGGGTGATGTCGTCAAACACGACCACATAGCCCAGGCCGTCGTCGAGCGGCAGGCGCGAGCCGCGCGCCAGCAGCATCAGCGGCTCACCTGCGGGGTTCGCCTTGGGGGCCGAAGAGATCGGCACCGGCGGCGCACGCTTTACCTCGAGCTGCTGCTGCCACGAATCCTTCGGCGACGCCGTCAGGGCATGATCGGCAAACGCAGTGCTCAATGCTCCCGCCAGCGCGGCGTCGATCGCGTGCAGCGGCCGGTCGGTCTGCTGCATCAGGCCATGGCCCAGAATGCGCGAGGCGCCATGATTGGCGGTCACGAGCCGGAAGTCCTTGTTCAGCACCACCACGCCGGCCGATAAATTGGCCAGCACGCGCTCCAGGTACGTCCTCGCGTTTTCGACTTCGCGCTGCTTGGTTTCGACCTGATCGCGCGCCTCGGTCAGCTGCCGCGTCATCGCATTGAACGATTGCGTCAGCAGGTTCAACTCGTCGTTTCCCTTGAACTCCTGTACCTGCCGATAGTTGCCTTCGGCGACTGCCTTGGTGCCTTCGGCGACCTGCAGCAGCGGTGCCGTCATCGAGCTGGCCAGCAGGACGCTCGACGCAATTGCGGCAAATATCGACAGCAGCAGGGTCAGCGTCAACGTCAGCCCGTAAATCGTTTGCAGGCCGCTGCGCGCCAGGGACAGTTCCTGATATTCGCGGTAGCCGTTTTGCAATGCTTCGGCGTTGGCTGCAATCGACGGCGGAACCGATTGGATCAACTGCAAGAAGCGCGGCTCACCGGGCGACACGATGCCGCCGAACATCAGGGTTTGACCGGTCTTCGCCTCCTCGCCCGACGCTCCCATGCGCGCTGACTGCGAGTCTGCGCCAAGAATCGGGCTTGGCGCCGGTATCGGGACGATGACCCGCGTGCGCAGTCCCTGGCGCGGATCGAGCGCACCGGCCTCGCCTTCGATGGTCTCAAAAACAAGTCGCACCCGCGCCTGGCGCAGCTCGCTGGCCGACGGTACCTCGGGCACGAGGTCCGACAGCTGGGTGCCGCTGGTGCCGATCAACAGCCCATTGCCGGTGACCAGCAGCGCGTCCTGGATTCCGCCCTGCTCGCGCAACCGGTTCAATTGCGTCAGCTGCGACGATTCGGGCACATCCGACAGTTCGAGCGCCCAGCTGCGCGCCTTGGCACTGACGTCGTCCTTCAGGTTGTCGAGCGCGGCGCGGCCGAGCGTCAGCCCGGATTCAAGCGCGCGATCCACGCGGACGTCGAACCATGATTCGATCGAGCGCGACAAAAACTGCGTCGAAACGATATAGATCAGCACGCCTGGCAGCACCCCCATCAACGCAAAGGCGAGCGTGAACCGCAACATCATCCGCGCACCGAACTGCTTGGCGCGCAGCCGCTTGATAAGCCGCCGGATCAGCGCCAGTACCAGCATAAACAGCAACGCGGCAATAACGCCGTTGATTCCCAGCAACAGCGGATAGTTGCGTTCGAAGAACGCCGTGTTGGTGCTGGCCGACGCCAGCAGGAACAGCAGCACACCACCCGCTGCTACAGCGGCAAGCAGGCCATAGCGAAGGGCGCGCGACATCTAACGGACTAGTTCCGCAGTGACCGGCACCTGGCGCCAGTCGGACGCTAGCGTCCATTCGCGACTGGTAATCGCGTTAACCTGAAACGGCTTCGGCAATTGTGTGACGTCGAGTCGCATACGTACCTGCGCATCGTATTCCTCGCGCGGATTAAGAATGCTCTTTTCGGCTACCTTCCAGTTACGCACGCTCTTCAGCAGCGACAGCGCTTCTTCCAGCGACTCGAACCGTTGCGAGAGCCCGCCGCGCGCCAGACGGTATTGCCGCGTCAACGGGCTGTACGACAGCCGGTAGGTCAGCGTGCTCGATGCAATTCGCGGATCGAACCAGTACCAGCGCCTGCGAGACAATTCGAACTCGATGTTGAAGTAAAGCGCGATGCCTTTTTGCACCGCCTCTTCGAGCGCCTGCGGCAGCTCGAACTCGAACGTGGCATCCAGCAGCAGCGCATCGCCCGCCTCGAGGCCAGGCTCGAGCGATGCCGCCATCACGCCGATCCGCTCCTGGGCCATCGCCTGCAGCGGCGCGGCGAAAAGCGCACCGATGGCCAGCCATGTCAGCAGGAGGTTGCGCGCGACGATCGATTTCATCCGGTCTTTTCAAGCAATGCGTAGAAAAAGCCGTCGTGCAGCGTCGGCAGCGCCGTGCCATGCCACGCGGAGGCGGTTGCCGTCTCTGCCACCGATGTCGGCAGCAGTTGTGTCGCCGGCAACGGCAGCTGGCGCGCCCCGGAATGCCGCTCGACCAGGCGGGCGATCTGCCCGCGACCTTCCTCCGGAAACAGCGAGCAAACGACGTAGAGCAGCCTACCACCCACGCTTAACAGCGGCCATAAAGCGTCCAGCAATTCGCCCTGTACCGTTGTCAATTGCGCAACATCATCCGGACGCCGTAGCCACGGGATGTCCGGATGGCGGCGCACGATGCCGGACGCGGTGCAGGGCGCGTCGAGCAGGATGCGGTCGAACCACTCGCTGCCGCTCGACCAGGTCTGCGGGTGTGCGGCATCACCGATAACGATGCGCGCCGCCAGATTTCCGCGCTGCAGATTGTCGGCTATGCGCACGGCGCGCGCGGGATCGATTTCAAGTGCGCTCACATCGGTCGCGCCGAGCTCGGCCAGGTGCGCGGTCTTGCCGCCCGGTGCGGCGCAGGCATCGAGCACCCGCAAGCCGGGCCTCGCATCGAGCCATGGCGCGGCCAGCTGTGCGCCGGCATCCTGCACCGACACATCGCCGTCGACGAATCCGGGAATCGCGGCCACCGCACGCGGTTGATGCATCCAGATCGCGTGCGCGCCGACGCGGGTGGCCGCAATGTCCTGCTCCGCCAGTCGCGCCAGGTACGCATCCGGCGTCATGCGTGCTGGATTGACGCGCAGTATCAACGGCGGCATCTGCTGCTGCGACTCGGCAATGGCGGTCCAATCGTCCGGGTAATCGCGGCGCAGGCGTTCTATCCACCAGCGCGGAAGGTTGTAGCGGAGCGTCGGGTCGCGCTGCAATTCGGCCAGCAGACTCGCGCGCTGTCGCAGGAAATTTCGCAGCAGGGCATTGACGAAGCCGGCCGCTGCACGGGTCGAAGTCACCGATTGCGCGGCAGCTACTGCCTGATCGACCACGGCGTACTCCGCATGCCGCCCGGTCTGCAACTGCCCAAGCGCTACTGCCAGCAGAGCCGCTACCTCGGCAGCGGGCGCGCGGGCGGCCAGGCGTTCGACGATGCGCTCGCTGGCCGCCAGATGGCGAACCGCCGTGTACACCACATCCTGCACCGCCGGTCGCAGATCGGCACGCTGTGCGAGTGCGGCGGCGATGGCCCGATCGAGCGAGCGACCGCCACGAAACGACTGCCACGCTGCGGCGGCGTGCCGCAGCACCTCGGCCAGTGCCGGCGATTCGACCGTGCTCACTCGGCGACAGTGGCCGGACCCACGAAGCGGTCGCCGGCTCTTACAGAGAATCCGCCGATGAACTCGCGCGCCGTCATGCGCCTGCCGCCTGCACGCTGCAATTCGGTCACCAGCAGTTCGC
>JBGSWY010000592.1:0-7228 GCA_041751715.1 Burkholderiaceae bacterium | reverse complement strand
GTTCTTCGCGTTCGCCAATCCGTTGTTGACGGTCATTAACTGATCAGCGTCGACGATGAATCTCAACCTGACCCTGATTGCGCAGGCGATCACGTTCGCGCTGTTCATCTGGTTCTGCGCCAGGTTTATCTGGCCTCCGCTCACGCGCGCGATCGACGAGCGGCAGAAAAAGATCATCGCCGGACTGGCCGACGCCGAAACCGCGCGCGTCACGCTTGAGAACGCGGGCAAGCAGGCGGATACGTCGGTCAGGGAGGCGCGCGAGCGCTCGTCGCAGATCATCCTGCAGTCCGAGCAACGCGCCGCACAGATGGTCGAGGATGCCAAGAGTGCCGCACGAACCGAAGGGGCGCGAGAAAAGGCCCTCGCGCAAGCCGATATAGAGCAGCAGATCTCCAGTGCGAAGGATCAATTGCGCGAGCAGGTCGCTTTACTTGCGGTGGCCGGAGCGGAGAAGATTCTGCAGCGCGAAGTCAACCCGCAAGTGCACTCGGACCTGTTGAAACAACTGCGCGAGCAGCTGCGCTGAGGGTTCATGGCGGAGAACCTGACGATTGCCCGGCCGTACGCCGAAGCCGCTTTTTCCTCGGCCGACGCCGGCGGGAAACTGCAGGCATGGTCGCGCGTGTTGCAGCGGCTGGCGATGATCGTCGCCGATCCCGACATGCATAGCGCCATCGGGGACCCAAAGGTCGGCCCGGAGCAGCTTTACGGCCTGGTGGCCGCCGGCACCGGCGATGCACTGGACGCGCAGGCGCAGAACTTCGTGCGGGTGCTGATTGAAAACGATCGATTGTCACTGCTGCCTGAAATCGCGACGCTGTTCGAGTCGCTGAAGGATGAGCGCGAAGGCGTCATCGAAGCGCAGATCGAGAGCGCATTTCCGCTCGATGAGGCGGCGCTGTCGCAGCTGGTCGGCGATCTCGAGCGGCGCTTCAGGCGCAAGGTGCGGCCGCACGTTAAAGTCGATCGCGAACTGATCGGCGGAGCGTTGATCACGGTCGGCGATGAAGTGATCGACGGCACGGTGCGAGGCCGGCTGCAGAACATGGCTTCTGCTCTGCGCACCGCGTAGAACAGGCAACTAAGGGACGTTATGCAACAACTAAAACCATCCGAGATCAGTGACCTGATCCGCAATCAGATTCAGAAACTGACGCTGGCGGCGGATATCCGCACGCAGGGCTCCGTAGTAACGGTGACCGACGGCATCTGCCGTATTCACGGTTTGTCCGACGTGAGCCAGGGGGAGATGCTCGAATTTCCCGGCGACACGTTCGGCCTGGCGCTTAACCTCGAGCGCGACTCGGTCGGCGCGGTCGTGCTCGGCGCTTACGAACACATTCGCGAAGGCGATCCGGTCAAGGCGACCGGCCGCATTCTCGAAGTGCCGGTGGGCCCGGAGTTGCTCGGCCGGGTCGTCAATTCGCTCGGCCTGCCGATCGACGGCAAGGGCCCGATCAACGCCAAGATGACCGACGTCATCGAGAAAGTTGCGCCCGGCGTGATCGCACGCCAGTCGGTGACGCAACCGGTGCAGACCGGATTGAAAGCGATCGATGCGATGGTGCCTGTGGGCCGCGGTCAGCGCGAGCTGATCATCGGCGACCGCCAGACCGGCAAGACCGCGGTTGCGGTCGACACGATCATCAACCAGAAGGGCAAGGATCTGTTCTGCATCTACGTTGCGATCGGCCAGAAGGCATCGACGGTCGTCAACGTCGTGCGCAAGCTCGAACAGTACGGCGCGATGGAGTACACGATCGTGGTCGCCGCTTCAGCGTCGGACTCGGCGGCGATGCAGTACATCGCTCCGTACTCGGGCTGCACGATGGGCGAATATTTTCGCGACCGCGGCCAGGACGCACTGATCATTTATGACGATCTGCCCAAGCAGGCGTGGGCGTACCGGCAGGTGTCGTTGCTGCTGCGGCGCCCACCTGGACGCGAAGCGTATCCGGGCGATGTGTTCTATCTGCACTCGAGATTGCTGGAGCGGGCGGCGCGCGTCAACGCAGATTATGTGGAGAAATTTACCAAGGGCGAAGTCAAGGGCAAGACCGGATCACTGACGGCGCTGCCGATCATCGAAACGCAGGCCGGTGACGTCACCGCTTTCGTGCCGACCAACGTGATTTCGATTACCGACGGCCAAATCTTCCTCGAGACCGATCTGTTCAATGCCGGTATTCGGCCCGCGATCAACGCCGGCATTTCGGTGTCGCGCGTCGGCGGCAATGCGCAGACCAAGGTCATCAAAAAGCTCGGTGGCGGTATCCGCCTGGCGCTGGCGCAGTACCGCGAGCTTGCTGCGTTTGCGCAATTCGCATCCGACCTCGACGACGCGACCCGCAAGCAGCTCGAGCGCGGCCGCCGAGTGACAGAGCTGATGAAGCAGCCGCAATATCAGCCGCTGCAAGTGTGGGAGATGGCGGTGACGTTGTTTGCGGTGAATAACGGCGCATTTGACGATATCGAGGTTAAAGACTGTCTGGCTGCAGAAAAGGCGCTGCGCGATTTCGTCAAGACCAAGCACGCCGCGCTGGTTGATCGCATCGAGTCGACCACGGTTTTGTCGAAGGTCGATGAAGGCGAGTTGTCCGCAGCGATTGCAGAGTTCAAGAAAAGCTCGTAGCCGTCATGCCGAGCACCAAGGAAATTCGCGGCAAGATCAAGAGCGTGCAGAACACGCGCAAGATCACCAAGGCGATGGAAATGGTCGCCGCATCGAAGATGCGCAAGGCGCAGGAGCGTATGCGTCAGATACGCCCGTACGGCGACAAGATTCGTAACATCGTCGCGCATATGTCGCAGGCGAATCCGGAGTACCGGCACCCGTTCGTCGTCAAGCATCAGGGCAAGAAGACGGCCGGGTTGATCGTGATCACCACCGACAAGGGGTTATGCGGTGGTCTGAACACCAACATCCAGCGCGCGGCCTTGGCCAAGTTCAAGGAACTGGCGGCACAGGACGTGCAGATCATTGCCACGGCGATCGGCAACAAGGGCTATGGCTTTCTGCAGCGCCTTAATGCGAACGTCGTGTCGCACTATGTGCAGCTGGGCGACCGCCCCCACATGGAGCAGTTGATCGGGCCGGTCAAGGTGATCCTCGATCAGTACGCGGAAGGCAAGCTGGACGCGGTATATCTGGCGTACACGCGCTTCGTCAACACGATGAAGCAGGAGCCGGTGATCGAGCAGCTATTGCCGCTGACCGCAGACCGGCTGGCGCAGACGGCCGAAGAAAAGAGCGCGTATTCGTGGGACTACATCTATGAGCCCGATCCGCGCGCCGTCGTCGATACCCTGATGGTGCGCTATGTCGAGGCGCTGATTTATCAATCGGTCGCGGAAAACATGGCGTCCGAGCAGAGCGCGCGCATGGTTGCGATGAAGTCGGCGTCGGATAACGCCAAGAAGTTGATCGAAGAGCTGCAGCTCGTCTACAACAAGACGCGACAGGCGGCGATTACGAAAGAGATTTCGGAAATAGTGGGCGGCGCAGCCGCGGTTTCTTAAAACAGACGCGGGGCAAAGCGCTCCAAGCTACGAGGTAACTATGGCAGGGACGATAGTGCAGTGTATCGGCGCAGTGGTGGATATCGAGTTTCCACGCGACCAGATGCCGCAGGTTTACAACGCGTTGACGCTCGATGAAGACAAGACCAACAAGCTGGTCGAGCAGGGGCTGACGTTCGAGGTGCAGCAGCAACTGGGTGATGGCATCGTGCGCACGATTGCAATGGGGTCATCGGACGGCTTGCGGCGCGGCATGTCGGTGACCGACACCGGAAACAACATCATGGTCCCGGTGGGTCCGGCCGTGCTCGGGCGCGTGATGGACGTGCTGGGCCGTCCGATAGACGAGCGCGGCCCGATCGAATCGGACCAGCGGCGCGGGATTCATCAGCCGGCGCCGAAGTTCGACGAGTTATCGCCGTCGGTCGAGCTGCTCGAAACCGGAATCAAGGTGATCGACCTGTTCTGCCCGTTCGCCAAGGGCGGCAAGATCGGGCTGTTCGGCGGCGCCGGCGTCGGCAAGACGGTGACGATGCTCGAATTGATCAACAACATTGCGACCGAGCACTCCGGGCTGTCGGTGTTTGCCGGCGTCGGCGAGCGCACGCGCGAGGGTAATGATTTTTATCACGAGATGTCGGACGCGAAGGTCATCGTGCAGGAGGATTTGTCCAAGTCGAAAGTGGCGATGGTGTTCGGCCAGATGAACGAGCCGCCGGGCAACCGTCTGCGCGTCGGGCTGACCGGTTTGACGATGGCCGAAAGTTTTCGCGACGAAGGCCGCGACATCCTGTTTTTCGTGGATAACATTTACCGCTACACGCTGGCCGGCACTGAAGTGTCGGCGCTGCTGGGCCGCATGCCTTCGGCGGTCGGTTATCAGCCGACGCTGGCCGAAGAGATGGGCAAGCTGCAGGAGCGCATCACGTCGACCAAGGTCGGATCGATCACCTCGATCCAGGCGGTCTATGTGCCGGCCGACGACCTGACGGACCCATCGCCGGCGACCACGTTCGGCCATCTGGACGCTACCGTCGTGCTGTCGCGCGACATTGCCGCGCTCGGCATCTATCCGGCGGTCGATCCACTCGATTCCACCTCGCGTCAGATTGATCCGAACGTCGTCGGTGAAGAACACTACGACACGACACGCCGCGTGCAGGCGACGCTGCAGCGCTACCGCGAGCTGCGCGACATCATCGCGATCCTCGGCATGGACGAGCTGTCGCCCGAGGACAAGCTTGCCGTCTCCCGCGCGCGGAAGATTCAGCGCTTTCTGTCGCAGCCGTTCAAGGTGGCCGAAGTCTTTACCGGCTCGCCCGGCAAGTACGTGACGCTGAAGGAAACGATTCGCGGCTTCAAGATGATCGTCGACGGCGAATGCGATGCGCTGCCGGAGCAGGCGTTCTACATGGTCGGTACGATCGACGAGGCGTTCGAGAAGAAAGTGCAGTAGTGGCAACCATTCACGTCGATGTTGTCTCAGCCGAAGAAAGTATCTTTTCCGGCGAGGCGGAATTCGTTGCCTTGCCCGGTGAAGCAGGCGAGCTCGGCATCTATCCGCGCCACACGCCGCTGATTACTCGCATCCGGCCCGGGGTCGTGCGCATCAAGTCGCCGGGCAAGGAAGAAGAACAGGTGTTTGTTGCCGGCGGCATTCTCGAAGTGCAGCCGAACCTGGTGACCGTGCTCGCCGACACCGCGATTCGCGGCAAGGATCTGGACGAAGCCAAGGCGCGCGATGCGCTGGTCAAGGCCGAAGAAGCGCGCAAGAACGCGGGCAACGAGCTGGAGATCGCGAAGGTCGAAGCCGAGATGTCTGCCCTCGCGGCGCAGTTGGCTGCCATTCGCAAACTGCGCGGCAAGTAGTCGATTGCTCGCGCGCAGGGCAGCCCGCGGCTGCCCTTTTTGCTGAGCGCCGGCGATTACCATGACGCCCGAATCGACCCGTATGCGCTGCCTGCTCCCCTTGCTGTTGGTGCTGCCACTGCCTGCTCTTGCACAGCCGAGCGCGCAGGCGCTGGATCGCGTCGTCGTGACGGCCACGCGGACGGAACGCACGCAGCTCGATGTACCGGCATCGACCGATGTGCTCGAACGCGATGAAGTGCGGGATGCCAATCTCCGGGTCAACCTGTCGGAATCGCTGACGCGCGTTCCCGGCCTCGTGGTGCTCAATCGGCAGAACTATGCACAGGATCTGCAGATTTCGGTGCGGGGCTTCGGTGCGCGCTCGACCTTCGGCGTGCGTGGCGTGCGTCTGTATGTCGACGGCATTCCGGCAACGATGCCCGATGGCCAGGGCCAGGTGTCGCACTTTGCGCTGAATGCCGTCGATCGGATCGAAGTGCTGCGCGGTCCGTTCTCGGCGCTGTATGGAAATTCATCGGGCGGCGTGATCTCGATGACCACCCGACTGGCGCCCGGCCCGAACGAAGTTGAAGTTTCGGGCGCCGCGGGCTCATACGGCACGTGGCGCGGTGGCATCAACGCCAGCGGCGGCACTGCGCCTTGCGCGTACGCGCTCGATGCCAGCCGGTTCTCGACCGATGGTTATCGCGACTACAGTGCCGCTACGCGCGACGTCGTGAACGCGCGCGCGGCCGCGCTCGACACGCCGCTCGGGCGGTTGCGCGTGACGTTCAATGCGCTCGACATTCCGCAGGCCGAAGATCCGCTCGGACTGACGCGTGCGCAATGGCAGGACGATCCGCGCCAGGCATCGCCGCAGGCGCTGCAGTTCAGGACGCGCAAGTCGACAGATCAGCAGCAACTCGGTGCGCAACTGGCAGGCGACTTCGCGCAACGCTGGAGCTATCAGACGGCTGTCTGGGCAGGACAGCGCAGCGTGACGCAGTTTCAGGCGATTCCGGTGGCCGTGCAGGCCAGTCCCGATCATCCGGGCGGCGTGATCGACCTCGATCGGACCTACGGCGGTGTCGATGCTCGAGTGCAGCTTGCGCTGGATGCGGCGTTGTTGACGCTGGGCGTGAACGTCGAACGGCTCGACGAGGATCGGCGTGGCTTTGAAAACTTCACCTTGCAACCGGCGCCTGTGCTCGGCACCCTGGGCGGGCTGCGGCGCGACGAACGCAATGTTGTCGAAGCGCGCGACGCGTATGCGCAGGCGGAGTCGGCGCTCGGGACCCGGTGGCGGCTGCATGCCGGCGTGCGCGCATCGCAAGTCGAGTTTCGCGGCGATGATCGCTTCCTCCCCAATGGCGATGATTCGGGCCAGGCGCGCTACGACTCGATCAATCCGACGCTCGGTGTCGTGTTTCGGCCGTCTTCGTCCAGCAGCGTCTACGCCTCGTATGGGCGCGGTTTCGAAACGCCGACATTGAACGAGCTCGCTTACCGGCCCGACGGCAGCGCGGGTTTCAATCTCGGCCTTGAGCCGGCACGCAGCCATAACTTCGAAGTCGGCGCCAAGGCGGCGTGGTCACGCGCGCTGTACGGCACCGTGGCCGTGTTCGCGATCAATACGGAGGACGATATCGTGGTGCGCTCGAACGCCGGTGGCCGGTCCACGTTTGCGAATGCGGCAGCCACGCGCCGGCGCGGTGTCGAGGCGAGTGCTGGATGGGAGCCGCATCGTGCAGTGTCACTGTACGCATCGCTGTCCGCCGTCCGCGCCGAGTTCGACGAACCGTTCCTGATCTGCACCGCAGCGCCATGCACGCAGCCGAGCGTCATGGTGCCCGCG
>JBGSWY010000591.1:0-5753 GCA_041751715.1 Burkholderiaceae bacterium | reverse complement strand
TCCGCATGTGGAACGCCGATGACTGCCGACTCCACCACGCCGGCCAGCGCGTCGATATAGCCCTCGATCTCCTTTGGATACACGTTGTAGCCGCCCGAGATGATCAGATCCTTCGAGCGCCCGACCAAAGTCAGGTAGCGGGCAGGTGCATCGGCGCCGCCGAAGTGGCCGATATCGCCGGTGTTGAACCACCCATCTGCGGTGAACTCCTCGTTGCTCTTGTCCGGCATGCGCCAGTAACCGGAGAACACATTGGAGCCGCGGACTTGCACGGCGCCGATGCCGCCAATGGTGCATTCGACGCCGTCGTCGCCGACCACGCGCACGCCGACGTCCGGCAGCGGCACGCCGACCGTTCCTGCGATCCGGGTGCCGTCTGCGTCGAAGTACGGATTGGAAGTCAGCATCAATGTCTCCGACATGCCGTAGCGCTCGAGTATCCGATGGCCGGTGCGCCGTTCGAACTGCCGATGCGTTTCGGCCAGCAATGGCGCCGAGCCCGCGATGAAGAGCCGCATCGAGCGGCAATGCACGCGATCGAACGCAGGTTCGCCGAGCAGCCGCGTATAAAACGTCGGCACGCCCATCATCACGGTGCTGCGCGGCAACCGCTCGAGCACTTGCGCGACATCGAACTTTGGCAGCGTCAGCATGCTGGCGCCGGCGAACAGCGCCGCATGCGAGGCGACAAACAATCCGTGCACATGAAACAGCGGCAGCGCGTGCAACAGCACATCGCGCCGCCCAGCGTCGCGCTCCGCCTTGAATCCCCAGAACTGGTCGAGCGTGATCGCGCTTGACGCCAGGTTGCGATGCGACAGCATCGCGCCCTTGCTGCGTCCGGTCGTGCCGGACGTGTACAGAATCGCCGCCAGATCGTCGGCCGCACGATGCTTTGTCTCAAAGTCATCCACGAACGACGCCGCCGCGGCGAGCAATGTGCCGTCGCGTCGCTCGCCGAGTGTCGCCAGATGCCGGCATCGCGCCGCGCGCGCGACCGGTTCGATCTCGGCCAGTCTTGCCGGCATGCAGACGACGACGCCGGGCTCGGCATCGCGCAGGAAGTATTCCAGCTCGTTGCGCTGGTAGGCAGTGTTCAGCGGGACGTAGACCAGGCCGGCGCGCAAGGTGGCCAGATAAAGCATCAGGCACTCGGGCGATTTCTCGACCTGCGCGGCCACACGATCACCGGCTTTCAGTTTCAGCGACGCCAGCCAGCCGGCAATGCGGCCGCTTGCACGGTGCAGGTCGCGCCAGCTGTAAATCAGGCCGTCGTGCGCTTCGATGCACACGGAATCGAGATCGTCGGGAAAGCGGCGCTCGATCGCCGCATACAAATTCTCGCTTGCGGTTGCTCGCCTGCTCATCGGCCCGCTCACTTGCCTGTGAAATTCGGCGCGCGCTTTGCCAGGAACGCGCGCACACCCTCGTGATAGTCGTGCGAATCGAGAAACGCAAAGCTCTCATCGAGCTCGTGCTGCGTGTAATCCAGGCCGCGCGATTGAATGCGGCGAATGTTGGCCTTGTTCTGCCGCGCCGCCAGCGGCGAGCCGGCCACGACATGCGCGATGCAGCGTTGCAATTCGGTCTCGAACAACGCGGCTGGAACCACTCGCGTGACCAGACCGCGCGCTGCCGCCTCATCGGACGTGAGGATGCGGCTTTCCAGCAGCAGTTCAGCGGCGACCGCAGGCCCGATCAGCCGCAGCAGCGGCACCAGTTCCGGCAGCGCCAATGGAAATCCGAGACGGCCAATCGGTACTCCGAAGCGGCCGCTGTCGGCCGCGAGCCGAATGTCGCATAACGATGTGATTTCGAGTCCGCCGCCGACGCACACGCCTTCGATCGCGGCGATCAGCGGCACTGGACACGCATCGACCGCCTTTAACGCGCTGCCGATGGTTTCGAGGTGGTACTCGCGTCCGCTGGATGGATCGTGGCGCACTTTATCGAACTCATCGATGTCGGCGCCGGCCGCGAAATTGCCACCGGCTCCACGGATCACGACAACGCGAATCGACTCCGAGGGCGGTTCAGACTCTGCAATGCGATTGAACGCCTGCGCCAGTTGCTGCCACATTGCGACACTGACCGCATTGAGCTTGCCGGGCGAGTCGAGCGTGACAGTCGCAACATGACCATCCACATGCAGACCGATCTTGCCGCTCATTTTGAATCAAACCCCATTTGAGTTGCGAGTTTCGTGCTTACGCCAAACGAGCAACCGCTTGCGCATGCACCACATCGCCTTCGAGAAAGCGCTGGTGGTACTCCTCGACCTTCGCAAGATCGTACAGGTAGTTGACCATCATTCCGCACGACTGGCGAAGGCCATTGGTGGACAGATCGGCCGCCCAGTTGATGCGCTGCAGGCGTGCGCCGTTGCCCAGGTGAAATTTTGCAACCGGGTCGCCCGCTGCGGTCGGCGACACGATGCGCAGATAAATTGACGCCAGCGCAAGCAGCGCCTCGCGCTCGCCCTTCGACGCCGCTTCGGGATTCAAGTGGGCGTTGCGCTCCTGCAATCGTGCGTTGACGAGGTTCAGCTTCGCGCGCGCTTCGTGCAGCTTCTCCTGCACTGCTTTCGGTTCGACGGCCGCGCTATCCACTTCGTCGGCCCAGCGGACGAATCCCGGAATCGGCGACAACGTGCAAAAGGTACGTATCGAAGGAAACTCTGCGTGCAATCGCTCGGCGACGCGCTTGATCAGGAAGTTTCCGAGCGATACGCCGCGCAGCCCCGGCTGGCAGTTGCTGATCGAATAGAACGTCGCCACCTTGAACTGCTTCGGCTCGACCGGTTGCGCCGCTTTCTCGATCAGCGGCGCAATCGCTTCGGGCATCTCCGGAACCAGCGCCACTTCGACAAAGATCAACGGCTCGCCGGGCAACTGCGGATGAAAAAATGCGAAGCAGCGCCGATCGGGCTGCAGGCGCCGGCGCAGATCATCCCAGCCGTCGATCGCATGGACCGCTTCATGCTGGATGATTTTTTCGAGCAGCTGCGCGGCCGAGCTCCAATCGACCTGCTGCATTTCGAGAAACCCCGGGTTAAACCAGGATGACAGCAGGTGAAAAAAATCCGCCTCGACCGCCGCCAGCGTCGGGTGCGAGGGCAGCATGCGCAGCAACTGCCGGCGCATCTGCACCATGATGGCGGTGCCGCCCGGCGCGCGGTTCAAGCGCCGTAACAGTTCCTGACGCGGCGGCTCCGCCGTCGCCGTCAACCGCATCAGCGTGTGGGCATTCGGCTCGGCCGCGTATTGTTGCGCGGCATCGAGCACCTGCTTCGGATCCGGCCCGAAATCATGGTCCAAATGCTCGAAGAATCTCAGCTGCGCCGCTTCCGATAGCTGCCCGTATTGCCTGAGCGCCGCCGCCGCATGCATCGCACTGTTGGCTTCGCCGCGCGCCGAAAGCAGGCGCCGGCAGGTGCGCAACAACGCTTCGACCTCGCGCTCGACGAGCAACCTGGTAGCGGCGCTTTTCAGCGAATCAAGCATCGGCATGCTTGCGCCGGAAGATCACGAAGAACACGATACCGATCACGATCATCGGCACCGAGAGCCACTGGCCCGCCGACATGCCGAGCGGCATGTAGCCGTACAGCGCCTCGGGTTCGCGAAACATCTCGCCGATGATGCGCAGCAGGCCATAGAAGATCAGAAACAGGCTGGCGGTGGTGCCGACCGCGCGCGGCCTGCGCGAATACATCCACAGGATCGCCCACAGCAACACGCCGTCGAGCAGAAACTGATAAATCTGCGATGGATGACGCGCCAAGGCATCTCCGGATTGCGGAAACACGACGGCCCAGGGCAGCGACGGATCGGCCACTCGACCCCACAATTCGCCGTTGAAGAAGTTGCCGATGCGGCCGGCGCCGAGCCCAAACGGCACCAATGGCGCCACAAAATCGGCCACGCGCCAAAACGTTTTGCCGCGCATCCTTGCAAACACCGCCATCGCGACGATGACGCCGATAATCCCGCCGTGCGATGCCATGCCGCCCTTCCACACCGCGAAAATTTCGAGCGGGTTCGCCAGGTAGTGCGACAAGGGCCCATAGAAAAAAACGTGACCTAATCGGCCGCCGATAATCGTGCCGATCATTCCGTAGAACAGCAGATCGTCGACATCCTGCGAGCTCATGCCGCGCCACGGCTCGCGCGCGCGCAGTTTGCCGAGCAGCAGAAACGTCAGAAAACCCACCAGGTACATCAAGCCGTACCAGCGGATTGCCAGTGGGCCGATTGAAAACGCGATCGGATCCAGGTTATGAACGTAGGGCACGATGGGTCTCGGAAGATGCTTGACCCGTATTATTGCTTCATTCAATTACTTGATTCGATTCTTCAACTGACGCCATGGCCAATAACGATCGTTCACAACATGTCACGCACGGTGTTGCGCGCTCGCCCAATCGCGCGATGTATTACGCGATGGGCTACCAGGACGAAGACTTCGACAAGCCGATGATCGGGGTGGCGAACGGGCATTCGACGATCACGCCATGCAACGCGGGGTTGCAGAAGTTGGCTGATGCCGCGATCGAGCAGATCAGAAAGTGCAACGCGAATGCACAGGTGTTCGGCACTCCCACCGTGTCGGACGCGATCAGCATGGGCACCGAAGGCATGAAGTATTCGCTGGTGTCGCGCGAAGTGATTGCCGATTCGATCGAAACATGCGTACTCGGCCAGTGGATGGACGGCGTAATGGTGATCGGCGGCTGCGACAAGAACATGCCGGGCGGCGTGATGGCGATCGCGCGCTGCAACGTACCGGCGATCTACGTGTACGGCGGCACGGTGAAGCCCGGTCACTACAACGGCAGGGACATCACGATCGTCTCAGCATTCGAAGCGGTCGGCGAGTTCACCGCGGGCCGCCTGAACGAAAAGGACTTCAAGGAAATCGAGCGCCGCTGCGTGCCGGGCTCAGGCTCGTGCGGCGGCATGTTCACCGCGAATACGATGAGCTCGTCGTTCGAGGCGCTCGGCATCAGCCTGTTGTACTCGTCGACGATGGCGAATCCCGACGATGAAAAGGCGGCGAGCACGGCAGAGAGCGCGCGCGTGCTGGTCGATGCAATCAAGAATCAGCTGCTGCCGCGCCAGATCATCACGCGCGAGTCGATCGAAAACGCGGTGTCGCTGATCATGGCGGTCGGCGGCTCGACCAACGCGGTACTGCACTACCTGGCGATCGCGCACGCGGCAGGGGTGCCATGGACGCTCGACGACTTCGAGCGAGTGCGGCGCAAGGTGCCGGTGCTGGCCGATCTGAAACCGTCCGGCAAGCATGTCGCGACCGATCTGCACAAAGCCGGCGGCGTGCCGCAGGTGCTGAAGATGTTGCTCGAAAACGGCTTGCTGCACGGCGATTGCATGACGATTACCGGCAGGACAATGGCCGAAATGCTGGCCGATGTGCCGGCCGCGCCGCGCACCGATCAGGACGTTATTCGCCCGTTCTCGAAGCCGATGTATCCGCACGGCCATCTGGCGATCCTGAAGGGCAATCTGGCGCAGGAAGGCTGCGTCGCCAAGATCACCGGACTCAAGAACCCCGCGATCACCGGACCGGCACGCGTGTTCGATTCAGAGGAAGCCGCGCTCGACGCCATCCTCGCCGACCGCATCAAGCCGGGCAATGTGATGGTGATTCGCTACGAGGGCCCGAAGGGCGGGCCGGGCATGCGCGAGATGCTGGCGCCGACCTCGGCGCTGATCGGCAAAGGACTGGGCGAA
>JBGSWY010000590.1:0-14184 GCA_041751715.1 Burkholderiaceae bacterium | reverse complement strand
GGCGCATAGTTGGTCGAGCCTCCCTGTGACAACGTGTACCCAAGGTCATCAAAGCGGTAGAAAACCGTAAAGTCGATGACATCGGTAACGATCGCTTCGGGCACGCCCGGGTTGCTGTTTCCAACGCAATTCAGCGAATTTCCCGCCGCATTCAGAGCAAAGACGTTTTCTACCAGTCGGCGCTGCGTGCCAATGCCTGGTCGCGGAGTAGCGGACGTGATGGTCAAATCCTGATTGGCATTCGAAATACCCAGGCAATCCGGCAATACGTCCGCGTCCAGATTCGGTGCGGACATCTGTGCGATCGAGTATCTGCCCTGGAATCGAAACAGCACCTGATCACCTGGTGCCACTCCAGTACAGGTGTAATCCGGCGTAGTCAGGTTGAAGGGGTCGGTGAATCGGCTGTTGGAACAACCGCGCACTGCAGGCCCGTCAAACAGAGTCTGTTCACGCGCCGAATAGTCGGAACCGATGATCTCGCCGTAACCGCCCGCCTTGAGGCCGGCACCGATCAGATACATCACGACGCGGCCGGTGTCCTCCGCGGTTCCGGCCTGCGTTGCGGTGCGCGATACACCGCTTGACGACATGTACAACGATCCGACGCCAATCAAGATCACCAGGCCGATCGCCATCGCGATGATCAGTTCGATCAGCGTTCGCCCGTGCGAACCCAGGCGCCTTCGGTTGAAAGCAAACCTGCGGCTCATGGAAATACCCGTGTCTGATAACACCGATAATTGTTTGGAATAGTGGCTCCACCACCATTCAATGCATCGCAAACTCCGTCCTGTCCGGGGCCAGGAGCGGATTGCGGTTCGGGCCACGCAACGGTGACGACGACCCACTCCGGAATCCCGACATCCCACTGAATGTACGAAGCACCGCCTGCGATCCGGCGGCGCAAATCAATACGCCACTCGTCGATGTCTTTGGTAGCCAACTGAGCAGGAGTACAC
Source organism: Burkholderiaceae bacterium (assembly GCA_041751715.1). Taxonomy (GTDB): domain Bacteria; phylum Pseudomonadota; class Gammaproteobacteria; order Burkholderiales; family Burkholderiaceae_F; genus JACCZX01. The sequence continues at coordinate 13,222 of JBGSWY010000590.1, read as the reverse complement.
GGCGAGCAGGCGGTCACGCCGGGAGTGGCATCACCGTCGTCGAAGTCGTTGTCGTAATTTCCCGCCGTAAAGCCCAAATAATTTGCACGCATACGTTCGGCCAAGTTGGACACCAGCTCGGCTGCGGCCTTGCGGTCGAACGAATCCTTCTGGTAACTCAGGGCGCGCGCCTGAAGGCCCAAAAGACCTAGAAGCGCAAAGGCGACGATCGTCAGCGTCACCAGGATCTCAATCATTGAAAGGCCGCGTTGCTGCATCAGCAGGCTCCCGCCGTTGCTTCCGGCACCGTAGGTTTACGAATCAGCACCCGACCGGTTACTACCGCGACCACGAGACAGCGCGAAGCGCCGGAAAGAGGCACAGTGGAGATGTCTCGATGATCGATACTGAACGAAGGGGTGCTCGACGCAGCGGAGCCGAACCTGTCGTATGCAACCGCAGCCCCTGCCACGTTGGACACGATCAACAGGCGGGACGCACCCGGCGATACGGCCTGCTCGCGCTGCAAAACTACATCGGGGCCCACGCCACCATTCCAATCGAAAAGCCCGGGGACAGTTGTCGTCCGCTTTTCAAACATAACCCAGCCTGCGCTCCAGTCGCCGGTGGCGTATCCACCCCCGGCGGCGTTGGTGCAAGCCAGTACGGAATCGATCGCATTGGGGTCAAGGGTGCGGCAGATCGAGACGATCGTGCCGCGCCGAACTGCCTCTGAGCGCGCGCGCTCGAATGCGGCGGACAGGTTGTTCGCAGCATTCGAGACGCGCGTAGTACTCATCAACCATACGAACGAAGGCACAGCAGCGGCGACCAGAATCGCACTGATCGTCATCACTACTAGTAACTCCACCAAAGTGAACCCGCGCAATCGCATCCGCAACCTCCAGGCGCTGAAGCTTATCCAGACGCAACGGATAAAGCGCGCCGATGCCGCCCAATGGGAACTCTTTCACGACAAGCGGATGCGCGAACTAGAGCCCGAGTGGCGCCGCCAGGCCAAAAGAGGCAAGAGAGGCCACGGAAGCTCGCTATTCGAGCGTTCGTCCGTTGCAGAGCGCTAATCTGCCCGGACTAACCGACGCTTAACGATCGCCGGTTCGGCCGGAATCGTCTTCGATGGCAGAACTGACAGCCCTGCCACGCAGATCGAACGTCACGATGAAAACCTTTGGATTGCCTGCGTCGAGAAAACGCCACTCCCACGCAGTCTGCTGTTTCGAAGGATGTTTCTCTGAGCGTGTAGGTTGTCCGAACATCGCCAGCACGTCCACTTTGTTCATTCCCTGACGGAAGCGCGCGAAGTTTGTACGGGTCAGCAGATCCTCACGTCCCTGATACTTGCCCGCCGCGTCGATCTTCATCAACAAAGTGTGCATTTTCTTAGGAGCGAGCGGATAAATGAGCCCTTTCCCGCCAGGCATGTCTCGTACTGCAGAGGGAGTGCCGAAGATCTTGCGCACGTCCTGCTCGGTGGACTCGCCTTCCGTCAGGCGCGACAGACGCTCGTCCTCGTAGTTGCGGCCACAGGCCAGAAGCGACAACAGTGCCAACACAGGCCAACCACCTAAGAGCCATCGTCTCATTTCAAGTCTCGACCACCATGGCCGTTCTCGCTTCCACGCGCGCAGTCCACGCTGCGTTCAATTCCAGCAGCGAACAGTTAGTTCGCATGACGTGCAGCGGCGGCCAGCAGAAAGACGCGCCGCAGAGTCTCGCCATCCCCATTGTCGACAGCGCGTTGAAGTTCTCCGAGCAAGCGCCGATATGCTTGGAGTTCGTTGCCGATAGCTGCCCGGTTCGAAACACAGACGTCGCTCCACATCGCTGCGCTCGAACCGGCAATGCGTGTGAAATCGCGAAAGCCGGTGCCGCTCATGGCGAACTTTCGGGCGGCGTCAGGTTGTGCCGCAACATGACCGACGAGCGCGAACGCAAGCAGATGAGGCAGATGGCTTACCGCTGCGAATACGCGGTCATGGCCATCTGAAGTCATGCGTTCGATACGACATCCTATATCGCGCCAAAGCGTTTCGACCGTAACCAACGCGTCCACATCAGTCTGAACGGTGGGCACTGACACGAAGACCTTGTCGCGAAACAACGCGGCGTCCGCAAATTCCACGCCCGAGTGCTCGTTTCCGGCAATCGGATGGCCGGGGACGAAGCGCGAGAATGCATCACCGAGCGCGTCGCATGCTCCTTCAATGACAGTGCCCTTCGTGCTACCCACATCGGTGACGATCGCCGACCTTGTCAGATTCGGCGCGATGCTGCGTAGCGCCGCGTACGTGGAGCCAACCGGCGTGGCGATCATCACGAAGTCTGCGTCAACAACCGCGTCCGCCGCGGTCGGCGACGCCTCGTCAATGACTCCCAATTCTGCCGCTCGCTGCAACGACTCGGGTGCGCTGTCAAAGGCTGCGATCCGGTCGAACTTGCCTGCGGCTCTTGCGGCCAGCGCAAACGATCCACCGATCAGGCCGACACCGATCAGAGCCAGTTTCACGCGGCGACCGCTTCAAGCGAATCGGAGAGTGCCTTCACGAAACGCTCGTTCTCGTGCGGCAACCCGATTGTGATACGTAACCACTCGGGGAGTTCGTAGTTCGCAACAGGACGCACGATCACGCCACGCTTGAGCAGTTGCTCGTATATGCGCGCCGCGTCGCCCACCTTGACCAGTACAAAGTTGCCGTAACTGGGCACGAAACTCAGCTGCAGCCGGCGGAACGCATCGATCATCCGCTGCATACCGGCTACGTTCAGTTGATAGCTCTGTTCGAGGAAGGCTCCGTCTCGCAGCGCGGCCAGTGCTGCCGCTTGCGCAACTGCATTTACGTTGAAAGGCTGCCGGACGCGATTCAGAAGATCGGTCAGGACCGGCTGCGCTAAACCATAACCTACTCGCAGCCCAGCAAGGCCGTACGCTTTCGAGAAAGTACGCGAGATCATCAGGTTCGGATATTCACGCACCCACCGAACGCTGTCGAAACTTCGCTCAGGCGGCAGATACTCGTTGTACGCCTCGTCGATCACGACCACGACCTGCGCCGGCACGCGCGCAAGAAATCCCGCAAGCGCTTCTGCAGGCAGATGAGTTCCGGTCGGATTGTTGGGGTTGGCGATGTAAATCAAGGCCGTGTCAGAAGCAATCGCCGATGCGATCGCGTCAAGATCATGGCCAAGATCCTTTGCCGGCACCACGATCGCGCGCGCGCCACGGGCCTGCGTCGCGAGGGCATACACGGCAAACGCGTGTTGTGCGTAAACGCAACTGCGACCGGGCGATAGAAGGGCCGACGCGGCCAATTCCAGAATGTCGTTGCTGCCGTTACCGAGTGTGATCCAGTCGGCGGCAACGTTGAACCTTGCGGACAGCGCTGACTTCAACTCAAATCCGTTGCTATCGGGATAACGCCCCAGATCCGTCATCGCGTCGGCGATCGCGTGCCTTGCCGACTCGGGCATGCCGCGCGGATTTTCATTCGAGGCCAACTTGACGATCGATTTCGGATCAAGGTTGAATTCGCGCGCGAGCTCGTCGATCGGTTTTCCTGCCTGGTAGGGCGCAATCTCACGCACGTAGGGCAGAGCGGAGATATCGCTCATTGCGATTCGGCTCGCTCAGCCGGATAAGAGCCCAGGCATTTGTAGAAGGCGCACGCTTGCTGCAGCTCTGTAAGCGCTTGCGCAACTGTGGGTTCATCGACATGACCCTCGACGTCGACGTAGAAGTAATACTCCCAAGTGCCCACGCGCGCCGGTCTCGACTCAAAACGCGTCATCGAAACGCTGTGCGCGGCAAGCGGTGACAGCATGTGAAACACCGCGCCGGCTTTATTCGGCACCGAAAGGATCAGCGATGTCTTATTGCACGCCGACGGCGCCGGTCGCTGCGCAGTTTGCGCCCCGAGGACGCCAAAGCGGGTGCGGTTGTGCGTGTCGTCCTGGATCTGCGCTGCTACGGTCTGAACGTTGAAGTGCCTTGCGGCCGATACACCTGCTATAGCTGCGGTTGCTTCATCGAGTGAAGCCAGTCGCGCGCCTTCAGCGTTGCTCGCGACCGACTGCCGTTCCAGCGTCGGCCAGTGCTGATTCAGCCAGCCGGCGCATTGCGCCAGGGCCTGCGCGTGTGCACACACGCGCTCGACACCGTTCATTGAGCCGGTCTTCGTAAACAAGTTGTGCTCGACCGATATCGAGACCTCAGCCAGCATGCTGAGCGGCGTTGCAAGCAACAGATCGAGCGTGCGGCTGACGGCACCTTCGGAAGAATTTTCGAGCGGCACGATGGCCAGTTCGGCACTGCCGGCTTCGGTCGTCCTGAACACTTCGTCGAGTGTCATGCACGGGAGACCATTGACGCTGGACCCAAACTGCCGTTGCATCGCCATCTCGGAAAATGTCCCCGCCGGCCCGAGATACGCCACTGTCATGGGCCGCTCCAATGCGCGACACGCCGAGATCACTTCGCGATAAATGTTTGTAACGTGATCTCGCGAAAGCGGACCGCTATTCACAGCGCCGGCCCGTCGCAGCACTTCTGCCTCGCGCTCGGGCCGAAACACCGGCGTGCCAGCACCATGCTTGATCTGCCCGACGTCAAGCGCGAGCTGAGCCCGTTCGTTTAAAAGCGTGATCAAGCGTGCATCGACAGCGTCGATCGCTTCGCGTAGTAGCTTGAGCCGGTCGTCGGCTTGCTCACCGGTAGCGGTGCCGGGCCCGCTCATGCGACGCCCGCCGCGCAATCCTCATGAAAATGCCGCTGCACGTCAGGCTTGCGGGGGTTCGTCTGCAGAGCCGTTATCGGCGGCATCGATGGCAGTCGCGTGATCGCCGTTACCCGCGGTCTCGCCATTCACCACATCGCTGTCGCGCTCGACCACGCGCTGCAGTCCCGACAGTCGGGTGCCGTCGTCGAGCGCAATCAACGTCACGCCCTGCGTCGCGCGGCCCATCTCGCGGATCTCGGACACGCGCGTGCGAATCAGTACACCGCCGGTGGTGATCAGCATCACTTCGTCGTCGTTGCGCACCAGGGTGGCGGCGACCACCCTGCCGTTGCGTTCGCTGGTAGAAATGGCAATCATGCCGCGCGTGGCGCGGGAGTGGCGCGTGTACTCGGCAATCGGCGTGCGTTTGCCATAGCCGTTCTCGGTCGCGGTCAGCACGCTCTGCTGCTCGTCCTCGGCGACCAGCATCGCGATCACGTGCTGGCCTTCATCGAGCCACATGCCGCGCACGCCACGCGCCTGCCGACCCATCGGCCGCACGTCGTTTTCATCGAAGCGCACCGCCTTGCCGGCGTCGGAAAACAGCATCACGTCGTGTTTGCCGTCAGTAATCGCGGCTCCGATCAGATAATCGCCTTCGTCCAGATCCACCGCGATGATGCCCGCCTTGCGCGGATTGGAGAAATCGGTCAGCGCCGTTTTCTTGACCGTGCCCATCGCGGTCGCCATGAAGACGAAGTGCTCGGCATCGTACTGCTTGATCGGCAACACGACCGTGACCTTCTCGTTCTCCATCAGCGGAAACATGTTGACGATCGGCCTGCCGCGCGCGTTGCGCGTTCCCTGCGGTACCTCCCAGACCTTCAGCCAGTAGAGCCGGCCGCGGTCCGAGAAGCACAGGATCGTGTCGTGCGTGTTGGCAATGAACAGCTGATCGATCCAGTCGTCCTCACGCGTGCCGGCCGCCTGCTTGCCGCGTCCGCCGCGCCGCTGCGCGCGATAGTCTGCCAGCGGCTGGCTCTTTATATAGCCGGTGTGCGACAGCGTCACGACCATGTTCTCCGGCGTGATCAAATCTTCGGTGATCAGATCCTGTGCGCTGCGGATGATTTCGGAACGGCGCGCATCGCCGAACTCGCTTTTCAGTGCGAGCAGTTCGTCGCCGATGATCTCCGTAATACGCGCGGGAGTCGCGAGCACGTTCAACAGATCGGTGATCTGGTCCATCACCTCGCGGTACTCGTTGACGATCTTGTCCTGCTCGAGCCCGGTCAGCCGCTGCAGGCGCATTTGCAGGATCTGTTCGGCCTGTTCGTCTGACAGCCGATACAGGCCGCTCATTTCGCCCTGCGTCTGCAAGCCGAAACGCGGGTCCATCAATTCCGGGCGATAGACATTCATGTCCAGGCCGGAACGCGTCAACATCTCGCGCACCACGGATGAATCCCAGGTACGGCTCATCAGTCCGCTCTTTGCCACCGGTGGCGTCGGCGCCGCCTTGATCAGCGCAATGAACTCATCGATGTTGGCGAGTGCCACCGCCAGGCCCTCCAGCACATGGCCCCGTCGGCGCGCCTCGCGCAAGTTGTACGTCACGCGCCGCGTCACGACCTCACGCCGGTGCGACAGGAACGCATCGAGCATCTGCTTCAGGTTCAGCAGCCGCGGCTGGCCGTCGACCAGCGCCACCATGTTGATGCCGAACGTGTCCTGCAGCTGCGACTGCTTGTACAGATTGTTCAGCACCACTTCGGGCAGTTCGTTGCGCTTCAGCTCGAACACGACGCGCATGCCGGATTTATCCGATTCGTCGCGAATATCCGAGATTCCCTCGATGCGCTTCTCGTTGACCATCTCCGCGATGCGCTCGAGCAGCACACGCTTGTTCACCTGGTACGGCAGCTCGTCGATGATGATGGCAGAGCGCGTGCCCTTGTCGATCTCCTCGAAGTGCGCCTTGGCGCGCATCACCACGCGGCCGCGGCCGGTGCGATAACCTTCGCGCACGCCTTCGATGCCGTAGATGATCCCGGCGGTCGGAAAGTCCGGCGCGGGCACCAACTCGATCAGCTCGTCGATGGTCGTCTGCGGGTTGCGCAGCAAGGTCATGCAGGCGTCGATGACTTCGCCGAGGTTATGCGGCGGAATGTTGGTCGCCATGCCGACCGCGATCCCGGCCGAGCCGTTGATCAGCAGGTTCGGCACACGCGCCGGCAACACCAGCGGCTCCTGCTCCTTACCGTCGTAGTTCGGGCCGAAGTCAACCGTTTCCTTGTCGATGTCGAGCAGCATCGACGCCGCAATCTTCGACAGCCGGCACTCGGTGTAGCGCATCGCTGCCGGGTTGTCGCCATCGACCGAGCCGAAGTTGCCCTGCCCGTCGATCAGCATGTAGCGCAGCGAAAACGGCTGTGCCATCCTGACCAGCGTGTCGTAGATGGCCTGGTCGCCGTGCGGGTGATATTTACCCATCACGTCGCCGACCACGCGCGCGCACTTCACGTACGGCCGACCATGCACGTAGTTGCTCTCGTGCATTGCGAACAGTACGCGCCGGTGCACCGGCTTCAGCCCGTCGCGCACATCCGGCAGCGCGCGGCCGACGATCACGCTCATTGCGTAATCAAGATAGGAACGCCGCATCTCTTCTTCGAGAGAAATCGGCAGCGTTTCCTTGGCGAATTGATCCACGAATGGGTTCCGGAAGAGTGAAAAAATGGCGGCGAGCGAAGACGCGAAGTTTATCAGTCGCGCTCGCAAACTTTGGCCCGAAGTTCGGTCGATCAGCGTGGCCGTATGCTGTAATCGCGGCGCTCAATCCGCCCGCCAAAGCCGTTTGCCATGATCGACGTCGATACGCTTTTGCATGCTCGCTGGGTCATTCCAGTCGTGCCGCGCGGCGTCGCGCTCGACGACCATGCGATCGCCTTCGCGGACGGCCGCATTGTTGCAGTGATGCCGTCGGAAGAAGCCACGCAACGCTATCGCGCCCTGGAAACCAGGACGCTTGAAACTCACGCCGTGCTGCCGGGCCTGGTCAACTGCCACACGCACGCGGCCATGGCGTTGCTGCGCGGCGTCGGTGACGATCTGCCGCTGATGCGGTGGCTGAACGAACGCATCTGGCCGCTGGAGACCGCACTGGTATCCGCCGACTTCGTGCATGACGGTGCCCAGCTCGCTGCCTTCGAGATGCTGCGATCGGGCACGACGACGTGCTCGGACATGTATTTTTATCCGGAAGCGACCTTGAGTGCGCTGCGCAGCCTCGGCATGCGCGCAGTCGGCGGCATTATCGCGATCGAATTTCCAACCGTGTACGCCGCGGACGCCGAAGACTACCTGCGCAAAGGGCTTGCCACTCGTGATGTATGGCGCGGCGATCCACTGGTGAGCTTCACTCTGGCGCCGCATGCGCCATACACCGTGGCCGATCAGTCGCTGAAGCGCATCGCCGTGCTGGCCGAAGAACTCGATCTGCCGATTCACACGCACGTACACGAAACGCAGGAAGAGATCGCAGAGTCGATGGCAAAGCACGGGGTGCGGCCGTTGCGACGCCTGGATGGGTTGGGAATCGTTTCGGAGCGCCTGATTGCGGTGCACGCAGTCCATCTGACTGACGACGAGATTCAGTTGCTGGCGCAGCGCGGCGCTTCGGTGGCACATTGCCCGGCATCCAACCTCAAGCTCGGCAGCGGCCTCGCTCCGATTGCGAAGCTGGCAGCAGCAGGCGTCAACATCGCGCTCGGCACCGATGGCGCCGCCAGCAATAACCGGATCGATATGCTGGCCGAGCTTCGATTGGCCGCGCTGCTCGCCAAGGGCGTCGCCCACGACGCCAGTGCGTTCAGCGCGTCCGCGGCACTCGAAAGCGCAACCCTGGGCGGTGCATGCGCGCTGGGACTCGATCGCCGCATCGGATCGATCGAAGTCGGCAAAGAAGCCGACCTGGTTGCGTTCGATCTGTCGGCCGTCGAAACGCAGCCGATGCATAACGTCGTATCGCAGATCGCGTATGCGGCGGGCCGTGAACAGGTCTGCGATGTCTGGATAGCGGGCAAGCTTGTTGTGCACAAGCGACAGGTGCTCGCAGATAGTGATGGCTTGCTCGAAAAGAGTCTGATGGCGAAGGTGGGCGCGTGGCAAAATCGCTGCCGGCAGGTCTTGCTAACGAGCGGGGCTGTTTCGGCAAGCACGTAACCAGCGCGCTGGCCCAAGCAATCACCGAGCGGCGCGCGGCTTGTACGGATCGTCCGGTTGCGCGCCGGGCGCTCATTTTAAGAAACTTCCGAATCTCGAGTGAGGAGCACCATGAACAAATCCATCAAGCTGGGCCTCGTTGCCTCGGCGCTGATGACCGTCTCGGGCCTAGCTTTAGCCCAGCAGAAGGACATCAAGCTCGTCGAACCGCGCGAGAGCCCTTATCTAATTGACTCACGCGGCGTCGTCGTCATGAACCCGTTCGGCCTTTGCTGGCGCTCGGGTTTCTGGAGCATCGATCGCGCCAGGAGCGCCAAAGTCGAAGGGAGCCCGTTTCCAGTCGGTTGCGTGTGCGACAAGGCACTAATGCCGAAGGAAGTTTGCGAGCCACCTCCGCCACCGCCCGCACCACCCGCACCGCCCGCACCACCTGCGCCACCTGCGCCACCTGCGCCGCCTGCTCCGACCAGCGAGAAGGTGACGTTTGCGGCCGATGCGTTGTTCGACTTCGATCGTGCAACGTTGCGTCCGGCAGGCCGTGCCAGCCTGGATGACCTGGTTTCCAAACTGGCCGGTGTCAGCCTCGAGGTGATCATTGCGGTTGGCCATACAGACCGCATTGGCAGCGAGGCCTACAACCTTGGACTTTCGCAACGTCGCGCGCAGGCCGTCAAAGACTACCTGGTAAGCAAGGGTATCGAGCCGAACCGCGTCTACACCGAAGGCAAGGGCAAATCCAGCCCGGTCAAGCAGTGTGCGGATCCGTCAGCCAAAGGCGAAATCCGCAACCGCAGGCAGCTTATCGAGTGCCTGCAGCCGAACCGCCGCGTCGAAGTCGAAGTGGTCGGTACCCGTCCGATCCGGCGCTAAGCACAGCCGATAACAGAAGCAGTTTCGCTTCAACTAAACCCCGCTTCGGCGGGGTTTTTTTTGTGCAACAAACGTTGCGTAACATCAGGCACATGAATGACAACGTCGATCATTCCGAACTGCGCAAGTTCAGCGAGCTCGCCGCCAAATGGTGGGACCGCGACGGCCCGATGCGGCCCCTGCATGACATCAATCCGCCGCGGCTGCAGTGGATCGACCGGTTGGCATCGCTCGCGGGCAAGCGCGTACTCGACGTCGGCTGCGGCGGCGGCGTGCTGACGGAAGCGATGGCGCAGAAGAGCGATCTCGTCATCGGAATCGATCTGGCGGAGAAACCGCTGGCAGTGGCGCGGCTGCATGCCCTCGAATCCGGCGCGCGCGTCGAGTATCGCGAATGCGCGGCGGAGACTTTGGCCGCCGAACAACCCGCAAGATTTGACCTCGTCACCTGCATGGAGATGCTCGAACACGTTCCTGAACCCGAGCAAACGGTGCAGGCGTGCGCCACCTTGCCCAGGCCGGGCGGCTGGGTGATTTTCTCGACGATCACTCGCAACGCGAAGGCGTTTGCGCTGGCGATCGTCGGCGCCGAGTATGTCCTCGGTCTGCTGCCTCGCGGCACGCACGAGTACGCGAAGTTCATCCGGCCGAGCGAGCTGGCGAGCTACGCGCGGGCGGCCGGGCTCGAACTGCACGAAGTGATCGGCATGCGTTACAACCCATTCACGAAAGTTGCGACGCTGGCGAGCGACACCGACGTCAACTATCTGATGGCGTGCCGCAAGCCGGCCTGACAATGAGCGCCGGTCCGTCACAAGCCCTTCGCGCACCTTCCGGGGACGGGCGCTCAGCGCCGAGGCCGAACCTGTGAAACGCCGCGCCGACGTCAAATTGGTGCTGCTCGATCTCGACGGCACGCTGGCCGACACGGCGCCGGACCTGGCCGCGGCAGCTAACCGCATGCGCGTCGCACGCGGCATCGAAGCGCTGCCTATTTCAGAGTTGCGCCCCTACGTCTCGCATGGCGCGCGCGGCATGGTCGGGCGTGCCTTCAATGTGACGCCGGCCGATCAGCGCTACCAACCGCTGCGGCAGGAATTCCTGCGCGAGTACGAAGCGGCGTTGTGCGTGGATTCCGTTCTGTTTCCCGGCATGGACGAGACGCTGCGGCATCTGGAGCAACGCGGCGTCAAGTGGGGAATTGTGACCAACAAGCTCGCTCGCTTCACGCTGCCGCTGGTGCGGGCACTGAGCCTGTCGGAGCGCGCCGCGTGCGCTGTCAGCGGCGACACGACGCCTCATTCGAAACCGCATCCGGCACCGTTATTGCACGCGCTGGCGGCGGCGGGTGTTGATGCGGCTGCTGCCATGTATGTCGGTGACGACCGGCGCGACATCGAGGCGGGACGCGCGGCGGCGATGCGTACCGTGGTCGCGAGTTACGGCTACCTCGGTAAAGAGGTACCGTATCTGGACTGGGGCGCGGATGAAGTGATCCATTCGCCGCCTGAATTGCTGTCGTTGCTTGTGACGTAGTCAATGAGTGCAGGCAAGAGCAGAAGCTTGTCGCGGACGGCCGCGATCGTGATCGTGTGGATCGTCGTGCTCGTCGGTGTCATCGGCTATTTTGCGATCCCGGCCGCCGCGCGCTGGGGTATCGAGACCGTCGCTTCGCGTGAACTCGGCCGCCAGGTGCGCGTCGATTCGATCAGCGCCAATCCCTACACGCTGCGCATCACGCTCAATGGTCTGACCGTAGACGGGCTGCCCGGCGAACCGGCGCCTCTGCTGACCGTGCAGCAGGCGACCGTCAACGCATCGGTTTCTTCAATTTTGCGATTGGCCCCGGTGATCGACGCCATCACCATCAATGGCTTGACCGCAAACATCGTTCGAATCGAGCAGCAGCGCTTCAACTTCGACGACATTTTCGAGCGGCTGCGCGCAAAACCGAAGAAGCCCGATGACAAGCCGGCCCGCTTTGCGGTCAGCAACATCGAGGTTGCCAGCAGCCAGATCAACTTCGACGATCGCGTTACGAACAGCAAGCATGCATTGACCGAGATAGCGATCGGCATTCCGTTCATCTCGAATCTCGCGGTCGACAGTGAAGTCAAGGTGCTTCCCGCGTTTTCGGCAAAGGTCAACGGCTCGCCGATCGAGGCGAAGGGCGAGACGCGGCCGTTTCATCAGACGCTTGAGTCGTCGATCAATCTGAAGCTTGACGGGCTCGACATCCCGACCTATCTCGCCTACTCGCCAGTGCGTCTGAACTTCACGGTGCCGCACGGATCACTCGATTCGGACCTTCGCATTGCCTTCCGGCGCGCGGCGCCGGCAAGCGACGGCCAGCCGGCGCAAGCGGCGCAAACGCTGATTTCGGGAGCGTTTGCCGTCAACCGATTCACGCTCGCGGCGCCCGCCACAAACGCGCGGCCGCTGATTGGCTGGACCTCCTTGCGCATCGTCCTTGAAGAAGTTGATCCCTTCGCCCGCCAGGCGTTGATCGGCGATATCGAGCTGGTCGCACCCACGATCGAGGTGATCCGCGACGTCAGTGGCGCGATCAACTGGGCTCAGTTTGCGAAGCAGGCGCGGTTGCAAGCGCCGGCGCCTGCCGCAGCGAGATCCACTGGCAGCGCAGTGACGGATCCAGCGCAACCATTCGCCTTCACGCTGAAGCGTGCTGCCGTCAGGCAGGGCACCGTGACCTACATCGACAACTCTGCGGGCAGTTTCCGGGCGCAGGTCGTCAACCTCGCCGCAGAAGCCAGCGATCTGACCACCACGTCCACCGCGCGGGGCAAGGCTCGTCTGACCGCCGACATTGCCGATAACCACGGCTCGGTAAAGCTCGACGGCGAGCTGGGGCTGGCACCTGTCAGCGGGCGGATTGCACTCGAGTCGCGCGATGTCAGGCTGCGCGCAGCGGCACGCTATCTCGCGCACATCGTCAGCGCGACCCTCGACGGTCACAGTGATGTCGATGCTGTCATTGAGTTTGCGGCGGCCGAACCCGCGATGAAGATCGCCGTGCGCGAGATCGCGGTGCGCAGCAAGGACATCAGTATCCGTGGGCCTGCCGGCAGCGCGGCGAACTTCGACCTCGCCGCAATGACGATCGACGGCGCTGAGCTGGATCTGAACTCGCGCCAGTTAACGATCGCCAAGCTTGCGCTCGATGCCCCGCGGGCGATGGTGCGTCGACAGCCGGACGGCCGTATCAACTGGCTCACTGTATTCCGTGCCAAGCCGGGACAGACCGTAGGCACGACCGAGAAGGAGGAAGGCGTCGCGGCCGCAGAACCCTGGAAGGTCACTCTGGAGGAAGCGGCGATTGCGCGCGGCGATCTGCAGCTCGAAGACCTGGCGGTGGATCCGAATGTGAAGCTGCGCATGTCGGCGATCACCGGCAC
>JBGSWY010000589.1:0-3900 GCA_041751715.1 Burkholderiaceae bacterium | reverse complement strand
CGCGGCATCAATCCCATCGCGGCGCGCAGCATCGAAGTCTTGCCGGCGCCGTTGCGCCCGATCAGCGCCACCACTTCGCCGGCGGCGATCGCAAAGCTCACATCGCTGATCACCTTCGCGCTGCCGTACCAGGCCGAGACGGCTTGTAGTTCAAGCGCAGCGGGCGACCTTGCCGACTCAGCCACTACGGTCATCCTTCGTCTCCGAGATAGACGCGCTGTACCTCGGCGTCGGCACGCACCGCCTCCGGCGCGCCATCGGCAACGAGTTTTCCGCGCGACAACACCAGAATGCGGCGCGCGAAGCCGAACACGACGTCCATGCTGTGCTCGGTGAACAGCACTGCCATGTTGCTCTGGCCGGCGAGTGCGACGATCAGCTGCATCAGCTCGGAGCGTTCGCCCGGCGCCATGCCGGCCGTGGGCTCGTCCATCAGCAACAAGCGCGGCTTGGCCGCGAGCGCGAGCGCAAGTTCCAGCCGCTTCACATCGCCATAGGCAAGCTGCGCCGCAGCGGTCAACGCTTGCGATTTCAGTCCTACCTGCGACAACAAACCATGCGCCGCTTCGACGTGCAGGTTCCATAGCAGGTCAGTAACGCGCACGGCGCCGCCTTCCGCCGCCACCAAGGCAAGCTGCACGTTCTGCAGTGCGGTCATCGTGGCAAACGTCTGCGCCACCTGAAACGTGCGGCCGATCCCGCGCCGTGTGCGCTCCGCAGTCGAACATCCGTCGAGCACCTGACCGTCGAATGCAATGCTTCCTGCCTGTGGCGGCAGCTGGCCGTCGATCAGATTGAACAGCGTCGATTTCCCGGCGCCGTTCGGTCCGATAAGTGCGGTGATTTCGCCTGCGGCCAGCTCGAACGACACGCTGTCGACCGCATGCACGCCGCCGAAGCTTCGTTGCAGCCGCTCCACGATCAACAGACTCATCGCGTATGCCGCCTGTCATCAATACCGCGCCGCCGCGCATAGCCGACGATGCCTTCCGGAAAAACGACCGCCAGTGTCACGATTGCCAGACCGAGCAACAAGCGCCAGTGATCGGTCACGCGCGTGAGCTCGGTGGCGAGACCGTGGTACGCGAGGGCACCGATCAGCGGACCGATAAGCGTCTGCACACCGCCCAGCAACACCATGATCAGCGCATCCACCGATACGGGGATCGACAGCGTCGTCGGGAACACCGAACCCTTGTGGAACGCGTGCAGGGCGCCGGCGAGCCCGGCAAACAATCCACCCGCGCTGAACGCGAGCCAACGCGTTCGGTGCGCGTCGATGCCGATCGCTTCAGCTCGCAGCTCGCTGTCGCGCGTGGCGCGCAGCGCGAACCCGAAGGGCGCAAGGGCCATGCGGCGCAGCGCGGCCAGGGACGCAATCACGATCGTCAATGCCGCTGCGTAATACGCCAGCGGCGATGACAACACCGCGGGCAGCACCGACCATATTCCGAGCACACCGTTATCGCCGCCAGTGACATCGACCCACTGGATCGCGGTCGACCAGAGAATCTGCGCGAATGCGAGCGTCAGCATGGCCGAATACACGCCGTGCGAACGCAGCACGACTTTTCCCACCAGCAGCGCCGCAATCCCTGCGGCAACCGGCGCCAGCACCATGGCCACCGCAAACGGCGTGTCGAGGTGGGTAATCGCTAGTGCTACCGCGTACGCGCCGAGCCCGAAGAATGCGGCATGTCCGAACGAGACAATGCCGCCAAGACCCATGCCGAAATGCAGACTGGCCGCCAGCAGCGCAGCAATGGCGATCTCGGTTGCGATGACAACGGCGTAGTCGCCGATCAGCAACGGCAGCCCCGCCGCGAAGATCAGTGCGACCGCACCGGCGATGCGCCACCAGCGCGGCAGCGGAACAAACGGCGAATGAGCGTGCACGCGCGATATGTGGGGCGCACTCGGGCGGCCCAGCAACCCATACGGCCGCACGATCAACACCACCGCCATTGCGATGAAGATCAGGACCAATGTCGACTGCGGCAGCCACCACGCGCCGTACGCGTGCAACAGCCCGATCAGCAGTGCCGCCATGAACGCTCCGCTCACCGAGCCGAGCCCGCCGACGACGACGACGACAAACGCTTCGATCAGGATCGCAAGATCCATCTGCAGATTGACCGTCTCGCGCGGAATCTGCAGCGCGCCGGCAAGTCCGGCCAGAAACGCGCCGAGCGCGAACACCGACGTGAACAGCCAGGGCTCGTTCAGGCCGAGCGCGTTGGCGGTTTCGCGGTCCTGCGAAGCGGCGCGCACCCAGACCCCCCACCGCGTGCGGCGAAGCACCCACCACAGCAGCGCAAAAATCACGGGCCCGACCACCATCACGAACAGCGAATACTGCGGAACAAAGGCGCCTGCGATCTCGACGCTGCCCTTCAATCCGGGCGCACGCGGTGCAAACAGCTCGTTCGGCCCCCAGATCGCCAGTGCGAGGTCCTGCACGATCAACACGACACCGAAGGTGGCGACCAGTTGAAAGATTTCCGGCGATGCGTAGATGCGCCGCAGCAGCACGATCTCGAGCGCGGCGCCGCCGATGGCGACCCCGAGTGCCGCCAGCAATACGCCGCCAAAGAAACCGAATGGGGTCGCCGGCAGTTGCGTCGTGATCGTGTACGCCAGATACGCACCGATCATGTACAGCGAACCGTGCGCGAAATTGACGACGCGCGTGACGCCGAAGATCAAGGTCAAGCCGGCACTGACCAGGAACAGGGTCGAGCCGTACGACAGGCCCGCAATAAACTGGCCGAGGACGAGATCCACCGGCGGTGCCGAGCGTGCGCCGGCTACCTCCGCGCTTCGGGCGGCCGCATCTTGAGGACCTCGCTATCGGGCGGCAGATAGCTGGCACCGTCGGCGTAGCGCCAATCGACCATCACCCCTTTGCCGTCGCGCTGGTCGAGCTTGCCGACATACGCGCCCATCGTCGATTGCTGGTCGATCGCGCGAAACTGAGCCGGACCGAACGGCGTCGACCACTGAAGGCCGCGCATTGCGGCGATCAATTTTTCTGTATCCGCGGCCTTCGCCTTGCGGATCGCTTCAAAGATCGCGACGAACGTCGAATAACCGACCACCGAGCCGAGCCGCGGGTAATCGTTGTAGCGCTTGCGATACGCATTCAGAAACTTCGTGTGCTCTGGTGTCGAGATCTGATCCCACGGATATCCGGTCACAATCCAGCCCTTCGGCGTCTCGTCCTTCAACACGTCGAGATACTCGGGTTCGCCCGACAGCAAGCTAACGACCGGCACGCGAGGAAACAGTCCGCGCAAATTACCTTCGCGTACCAGGCGCGGCAAATCGGCACCGAACGTGACGTTGAATATTGCGTCCGGCCGCGATGCGATGATCGCCTGCACGGTGCTCGACGCTTCCAGCTTGCCCAGCGCCGGCCATTGTTCGGCAACGAATTCAACCTCCGGCCGCTTCGCTTTCATCAACTGCTTGAAATT
The DNA here is from genome assembly GCA_041751715.1 of Burkholderiaceae bacterium. Lineage (GTDB taxonomy): Bacteria > Pseudomonadota > Gammaproteobacteria > Burkholderiales > Burkholderiaceae_F > JACCZX01. The sequence goes on along the minus strand of JBGSWY010000589.1, from coordinate 424 downwards.
GGCCACCGCCGATTGACCATACTCATAGTTAGGCGCAACGATCGCCCAGCGCCTGGCCGGCAGCTTTGCAGCCTCTTCGACCAGCATCGCGGTCTGCATATAGGTGCTCGGCCGCAGGCGAAACGTGTAGCGATTGCCACTCGCCCACACCAGCGCATCGGTCAGCGGCTCGGCGGCCACGAAAAGAACCTTGTTGCGCAACGCAAAGTCAGCCACCGCCAGACCGACGTTCGACAAAAATGTGCCGGTCAGCAGCGCCACCTTTTCGTTCGTTACCAACTCTGTCGCCAGGCGAATCGCGTCTTCCGGCTTGCCGGCATCGTCGCGCGATATCACTTCGACTTTGCGCCCGAGCAATCCGCCCGCAGCGTTGATCTCATCGACCGCCAGCTGCCACGCCATTCTGTACGGCAGCGTGAACTGC
>JBGSWY010000588.1:0-5594 GCA_041751715.1 Burkholderiaceae bacterium | reverse complement strand
TCGTCCCAGACCCTGGGATCTTCGAGTGACCGCCCGATTTCTTCGAGCCGCCGTTCCTTTACATCGACGTCAAAGATACCTCCGCAGCTCGGCGAGGCGGCCGCGCAGGTCCGCGACGGTACCTTCGATCTGATTGAGGCGTTCGGCGTCCATCATGTCCTTTTCCATTGCTTTAGCTTCTTCTGTTGCTCTAGCTTTGCGTGGGGCGCGAATTATAGGGCGGCCCCTGCTCAAGACCTGCTGGGGCAGGCATGCTCGATCACCAGCTGCAAACGGCGCGCGCCCATGTATTCATCGGTGGCCGGACGATATGCAAGACGCACCGAGCGCGGCACCTGCTCGGTGCGCCGAAACCAGATCGCGTCAAAACGGCGCCCGTCGAGGTCGAGCACAAGCTTCAAATGGCGGTCCTTGACAAGCCGCTGTTCCAGCACGATGAACTCGTTGTCGAACAGCGGCGCCGGAAACCCCTGGCCCCACACGTGCGTATCGATCGCTTCGATCAGCGATAGCATCAGCTCGCTTCCGGCCAGCGGGCCATCGGTCATGATCGTGCGATCGAACAGCGACCGGTCGCATGACGCGAGCGTTGCGTCTTCGAATGCCGAAACAAAGGTTTCGTAGCTGGCTGCGGGCATCGTCAAACCGGCCGCCATCGCATGCCCGCCGAAGCGGCGTACAAGAGCCGGGGCGTGCTTGGTCACCAGGTCGAGCGTATCGCGCAGGTGCACGCCGTCGATCGAGCGGCCCGAGCCGCGCAGTTCACCATCAGCGGCGCGCGCAAAGGCGATCGTCGGCCGGTGATACTTTTCCTTGACCCGCGACGCCACCAATCCGATTACTCCCTGGTGCCAGTCATCCTGGTAGAGGCAGATCGTGCGACGCGCGGCCACGTCGGCTTCGTCAAGGGCGGCCAGCGCGTCGAGCTGCATGTCTCCTTCGATGTCACGGCGCTCGCGATTCAGTTGATCGAGCTGCAGCGCGAGCTCGGTGGCGCGTTCGAAGCTGTCGGTGACAAGGCACTCGATACCGATCGACATGTCGGTCAGGCGTCCCGCCGCGTTGATGCGCGGCGCGATGGCAAAGCCGAGATCGCGCGCGCACGCCGCGCGTGCATCCTTTCCGGCAATCTGAAACAGCGCCGCGATGCCGGGATGCAATCGACCCTGACGGATGCGCTGTAGCCCCTGTGCGATCAGGATGCGATTGTTGCGATCGAGCCGTACAACATCCGCCACGGTGCCGAGCGCCACCAGATCCAGCAGGGGATCGAGCCGCGGCTGGGTTGCCGCATCCAAGCGGCCGCGCGCGCGTAGCTCGGCGCGCAGTGCGAGCAGCACGTAGAACATCACGCCAACTCCTGCCAGATGCTTGCTAGGGAATCCGCATCCGGGCTGGTTCGGGTTGACGATGCACGCGGCTGCCGGCAATACCGCGCCCGGCAGGTGATGATCGGTGACGAGCACCGACATGCCGAGCTCGTTCGCGCGCGCGACTCCTTCGACGCTCGCGATGCCGTTGTCGACGGTGATCAACAGATCAGGTGCGCCGTTGGCACTGCGCGCCGCCAGGTCGACGATCTCCGGGGTCAGTCCGTACCCGTACTCGAAGCGATTGGGCACCAGGTAATCGACGCGCGCGCCCATCGCGCGTAACCCGCGGATGCCAACCGCGCATGCGGTGGCCCCATCGCAATCGTAATCGGCGACGATCAGCAGGTGTGCGTTGGCGTCGATTGCATCGGCCAACAATAGGGCGGCGTCGTCAACGTGCGACAGCGTGTCCGGCGGCATCAATCCATCGAGCATCAGCCGCGTTTCGGCGACATGGGCGATACCCCGCGCCGCCAACGCACGTGCCAGCGCGGCGGGCACTCCTTCGGCGACCAGGCGGCGCGCTGTCGCTGCATCGAAATCGCGAACCTTGAGCAGCGTCATTCGGTCAGCGCGTCAGCCAACGTTCGACGTCGCCATGGTTTGTATCGATCGGAGGGGCGCGATTCGAATGTGCGAACCGTGTTGCCGCAAAGAACCAGATGGATGGAGTCGGACGGGTGAGCAGCGAGCCGATGATCTATCTTCGTCATCGCCCGCAGCCATGTCGACCAGTCTTCAATGCGCTTCGCGGCAAACGGATCATCGATCACCAGCAATGCGCCGCCTACGACGCTGGCGTCAAGCGGTGTGCCCTGCGCGTTGGCTGCATCGGCAGCGCCCTGCAATTCCACCGCTTCGGACTGCACCTGGGCGTACGCAATCGGGGGCAGCGGCTTCCATCGCCCGCCGCCATGCAGCCAGATCCCGTTGATGGTTCGTCGCTGCGTTGCCTCACGCGCCTCGTTGATCCGGTGCGAGTGCCATGCCATCTGAATTTCGTTGTGTAACCGGTTCCAGCGTTGCGCATCGTGGCCGGCCGGCATGATCATCGGCGCCTCGATCACCGCTGCCAGCGGCGCAGCGTCGATCGCCCAGTCATGCTCCGACTGCATAAACCAGCGATTGCCGATTCGGATGAACTCGCAGCCAGTGCCCGAAGCAAGTTCGTTGCCAATGTGGGTCAATGGTGTCGACTCCTCCGCTGTCGGTGGATCGGCGCCGAGCGATTGCACGATCAAATGATCGCGCGCAATTTCAATGTGAACCGGATCGGCGTGCCAGATCATGGCGCCTGGTGTTGAGCCCGAGAGCCGAGCGTATGCGTACGGAGCGGTTGGAGCCGGCGCGGACTGACCGAACAATTTACGCGCCAGCCAGTCAAAGTAGGCGTTGTCGTTGTTCGAGACGCGGCTTTCCGCTTCGCCAATCAAGGCCGCACGCGCGAGTCGGGCTTTCAAAATCGGTGTATCCAGGGAAGCACTCAATGCGGCAGCCAGTTCTCGGGGTACCAAAGCACCGGCCACAACCAACGTGAAGACCATCGACTGATTCTACGGATGCGGCTGAGCGTTGCTGCTTGGCTACAATCCGCGCGCCTCGACTGACTCCCTTGAACCTGCCCTACGAACTTCGAATCGGACTGCGTTACACGCGTGCCGGACGACGCGCGCGCCGCCGCAACGGATTCATTTCATTCATTTCCGGCATCTCAATGATCGGCATCGCCATGGGCGTGATGGCGTTGATCGTAGTGTTGTCGGTGATGAACGGGTTCGTAACGCAGGTGCGCGACCGCATGTTGTCGGTGGTATCGCATGTCGAGGTGTTCGCAGCCAATGGCGCGATTCCCGATTGGCGTGCGGTCGAGCAGACGGTGCGCCGCAATCCGACGGTGATCGGCGTTGCGCCGTACATCAACGCGCAGGCTTTGGTGACGCGCGGCGAAAGCGTGCGCGGGGTGTTGGTGCGCGGGGTCGACCCAGCGGCCGAGCCGGCGATATCGGACATCGCAAAACAGGTGCGGGGAGCGTCGCTGTCCGCGCTGGTCGATGGCGAATTCGGCATCGTGCTGGGCGGCGAGCTCGCGCGCACACTCGGCGTCTTGCTCGGAGAAAAGGTGACGCTGATTGCGCCGCAGGGCCAGGTCACCCCGGCCGGTGTCGTGCCGCGACTGAAACAGTTCACGGTGCTGAGTACATTCGATTCCGGCCACTTCGAATACGACAGCTCGCTTGCGCTGATTCATATTGGCGACGCGGCGCGGATGTTCAGGGTCGATGGGCCGACCGGCGTGCGGCTCAAGCTGACCGACATGCAGCGCGCACCGGAAGTGGCGGTGCAACTCGCGCGATCGCTCGACCCCGGCCTGCTGGTGCGCGACTGGACACGTCAGAACCGAAGCTGGTTTGCCGCGGTTCAGATCGAGAAGCGGATGATGTTCATCATCCTTGGGCTGATCGTTGCAGTGGCTGCGTTCAATCTGGTGTCCACGCTGGTGATGACGGTTACCGAAAAACAGTCGGACATCGCCATCATGCGCACGCTCGGCGCCAGTCCCGGCAGCGTGATGCTCATATTCATGGTGCAGGGTGCGCTGATCGGCATCCTCGGCACATTGCTCGGAGTCGGCAGCGGCTTGTTGATCGCAAACAATCTCGACACTATTTTTCCGGCGATCGAACGGATTGCAGGCTTTCCGCTGATTCCGCAGGACATCTATTTCATCAGTTCGCTGCCGTCGGATCCGCGTGCCAGCGATATCGTGCCGATCGCGCTGATTTCGATGGTGCTGTCGCTGGTCGCCACCGTGTACCCAAGCTGGCGCGCGTCACGCGTGAAACCGGCCGAGGCGCTGCGCTATGACTAATGCATCGGTTCTGAGTGCGCGTGCCGTCGAAAAATCCTACCGCGAAGGCGGCCTGGCAGTGACCGTGTTGCGCGGCGCCGATCTCGATGTAGCGCCAGGCGAAGTGATCGCGGTGGTCGGCGCATCGGGCTCGGGCAAGAGCACGCTTCTGCATGTGCTCGGCGGGCTCGACGCCGCCGATCGCGGACAAGTGATGATCGACGGCCGCGATGTCATGCAGCTAGGCGAAGGCGAGCGCGGTCGCCTGCGCAACGAGCGGCTTGGCTTCGTCTACCAGTTTCATCATCTACTGCCGGAGTTCAGCGCGCTGGATAACGTCGCGATGCCGCTGACGATTCGCCGCCAGGTGTTGGCCGACGCAAGGGCGAGTGCCAGGCAAGCGCTGGCGGCCGTCGGACTCGCCGAGCGGGTGCAGCACCACCCGGGCGAGCTATCAGGCGGTGAGAGGCAGCGCACCGCGATCGCGCGTGCCATCGTGACGCAGCCGGGGTGCGTACTGGCCGATGAGCCGACCGGCAACCTGGATCGTGATACCGCGCGCAGCGTGTTCGGAGTATTGGTCGATCTCGCCCGCAGCCGGCAGACCGCAGTGGTGATCGTGACGCACGATCCGGACCTCGCATCGCGCTGCGATCGGGTGCTGAGATTGCAGGGAGGGCTGCTGACCGCCGCTTGAGCGGCGAGTTTTATTCGCCTAAGTGCTCCAGCGTTGCCGTCGCGCCTGCCAGGCGCGCCGCAGATAAAGACTCCAGATTCCGCGCACTGTCAGGTAGCCGAGCAACGAAAGAATGCCGGCGAGCATGACGAGACCCAATGCCAGTGGTGCGCCGAGCCCCATCATCCAGCGGCTCATTGCATCCATCGACGCCGGCACGCTGGTCCAGTCCCATTCGGGGAGCAATGGAGGCTTTGCTACTCCGCGGGCGCCGAGCGTAAAGACGCCGATTTGATACGCAAGCAGATACAGCGGCACGATAGTGAATGGATTCGTGTACAGCGTGGTCACCAGCGCCAGCGGAAGATTCACGCGCAGAAACACGCACACGATAGCGGCACCCAGCATTTGCAGCGGCCCCGGAATCAGCCCACAGAAAAGGCCCACCGCAACGCCGCCCGCAGCCGATCTGCGATTTAGGTGCCACAGCGCCGGATGAAAAAGGCTGTCGCCGAACATCGACAGCGCCTTGTACTCGCGCACCTTGTCGACGTTCGGCATCCACTTGCGAAAGTACTTGCGTGGCATGCGATGAGTTTAACGGCGCGCTCTAGACTAGCCGCGATGGGATCGATGGTCTGACGCGAGCCTGACGCGACTTCCGATGAGACTGGCGGCGCTGGTGGTCTTCGTCCTT
>JBGSWY010000587.1:0-3812 GCA_041751715.1 Burkholderiaceae bacterium | reverse complement strand
GTGCTGTTGCTGATATGGCGCGCGTTTCTGACGCTGACGCAGCGACCGATACCGAGCCGATTGCTGATGCTGCCGTTGCTGCTCGCTGCCGGCGGAGCCGTTTATCTGCAGCACGGCACGGTCGTCGGCCAGCAGGCCGGCGTGACGTTCCTGTTGTTGTTAATGGCGCTGAAGCTGCTCGAGATGCGCGCGCGGCGCGACATCTTTGTCGTGATTTTCCTTTCGTTTTTTATTTTGCTGACGCAGTTTCTGAACGGCCAGGAAATTCATGTGGCTGCGATGGCGTTGCTGGCGGTGACTGCGCTGTTCTTCGTGTTGATCAGCGTCAACCTGGACGAAACCGATTTGCCGGCCGGACGCAAGTTCCGGATGGTCGGATGGACGTTGCTGAAGGCGATTCCGCTGACCGCCGCCCTGTTTCTACTGTTTCCCCGCATTTCGGGCCCGCTGTGGGGAACGCCGGCTGGCTCCGCCAGCGGTGAAACCGGGTTGTCGAACTCGATGGCGCCTGGTTCGATCAGCCGGCTGCTCGAATCGACCGAGATCGCGTTTCGCGTGAGATTCGACGGCAGCACTCCGAGCAACGACAAGCTTTACTGGCGCGGCCCGGTGTTCGGCACGTTCGGCGGTCGCGCCTGGATACCGCTGCAGAGACAATCCAATGATGCGCCACCGCCAGCATCGATCCAGGGCGATGCGCGCTCGGGCGTTTCGTACACCGTCACGCTGGAGCCGCACAATCGCGACTGGTTGTTCGCGCTCGAAGCGCCAGCGATACTGCCGGTCACCGGCGAGTTTCGCTCGCGCCTGACGTGGGAGATGCAGATCGTCGCCGGCGATCTGGTGCGGCAGCGCACGCGTTACGACATGCGCTCGTACACCAGTTACCGCTTCAATGCGGAGGCGAGCGAATCAGAGCGGGGCAACTGGATCGGGTTACCTTCGGGGTACAACCCGCGCACGCTGCAGCTGGCCGACGAGATTCGCAGCCGCAACGGCAGCGACGCCGAGCGCGTACGTGCCACGCTCAACTATCTGCGGCAGGGCGGCTACCAATACACGTTGTCGCCGCCGCGCCTTGGCCGCAACTCGATCGACGAGTTTCTGTTCGATACACGGCAGGGTTACTGCGAGCACTACTCGTCCGCGTTCACGTTCCTGATGCGTGCGCTCGACGTGCCGGCGCGCGTCGTCACCGGCTACCAGGGCGGCGAGCTCAATCCGGTCGATGGCTTCGTGACCGTTCGCCAATCGGACGCGCATGCATGGTCGGAAGTCTGGCTGCAGGGGCGCGGCTGGGTCAGGGTCGACCCTACAGCTGTCGTCGCGCCGATGCGTATCGATCAGGGAGCGAGCGAGATCGCACGCCAGTCAGGCATCGCCTTGCCCGGCGCTGCTGGCGGCTTCGGCTGGATGCGTTCGATACGCTTCAACTGGGAAGCGGTGCAGAACTCGTGGAATCAATGGGTGCTGTCTTATTCGCAGGAGAACCAGCGCGCTTTGATCGGACTGCTCGGCATGGCGCCGAGCTGGCAGAGCCTCGCATTGACGCTGGCGGTCGTCGTCGCTGTGGTGCTCGGCATCATGGGCGCGTTCTCCCTGCGATCGCGCACCGCACGTGATCCGCTTGGAGACGCGTTTCGTCTGCTGCGCGACCGGCTCGATCGTGCCGGCGTTGTCACTGCCGAGCACATCGGCCCGCGCGAGTTGTACGCGCGCACCAAGCGTGCGTTAGTGCCCGGAGATGTGAAGCGCGCGCGCAAGTTGCTGTCACGCGTGGAGCGAATGCGTTATTCGCGCAGCTCGGAAGCAGTGGCCCGGGCAGACATCAGGGCGCTGCGTCGCGCCATCCGCGAGTTTCGCCCCCGCAGCATAGGGACATGAAGAAGAGCATGACTGGAATATCGTCGAACCGGCGTGCGCTGCTGGCAGCGTTGGCGATGATTGCGGCTGCACCCACTACCGCGGCCGAGATACGCACGCCGTATTTGCAGCGCGCCGAGGTCCAGCAGTTCATCGACGAGCTGCTGGCACAGCACGGCTTTGACCGCCAGCGCGTCGAGCGCTGGTTTGCCAGCGCCCGGTACTCATCCGCGGTCGAGCGCTACATGCAACCGCCGCTCGCATTCGGCCAGCGCAACTGGTTCGATTACCGCGCCCGCTATCTGGACGAGCCCAGAGTGCAATCGGGCGCCTTCTTCGTGCGGAACCATCAGGAAGCGCTGCAACGCGCGCAGCAGCAATTCGGCGTGCCGCCTGAAATCATCGCAGCCATCATCGGCGTCGAGACGTTCTACGGCCGAATCACCGGCAACTTCCGCACCCTCGATGCGCTGGTCACGCTGTCGTTCGACTATCTGCGCCGGGCCGAGTTTTACCGGCAACAACTGGCCGAGTTCTTTCTGCTGGTGCGCGAGCAGAATGCTGACCCTCTGACGATCAAGGGCTCGTTCGCCGGCGCGATCGGCCTGCCGCAATTCATGCCCGGCTCGATCCGCCGCCATGCGGTCGACTTCGACGGCGACGGGCGGATCGATCTGACGGGCAGCGCGGTCGATGCGATCGGCTCGGTCGCCAGCTTTCTGGCCGCGCACGGCTGGCAGCGCGATCTGCCGATTGTGTTCGATGCGCGGGCCAGCGAAGAAATCGTCGATGCGCTGGGGCGCGGCATCGAGGCGTCGGTGACGTGGTCCGACGCGGTGGCCGCGGGAGTCGGGGACGAAGTACCGCTGCCGCTCAATGAGAAAGTGCTGGTGATCGATCTGCCGGTGGTCAATGCTGGCGAAGTCGAGAGGCTGTATCGGGTCGGGACGGTCAACTTCAGCGCGCTGCTGCATTACAACCGCAGTTATTTTTATGCGAGCGCGGTGGTGGAGCTGGCGCAGGCAATCGTCTACGCCGCCAGCGTGCGCTGATCCGGTCTTGAACTACTCGGCATCGGGCTGTCTCGACGGTTGCGCGTCCACAAACGCGGCCAATGCCATGCAATTCTCGAAGATGCGCATGATGGTCGGCACATGGTCAAGCTGGCACTCCATGCGTTGCGCGTTGAATATCTGCGGCACGACGCACACGTCGGCCAACGTGACCGCATCGCCGAGCGAGTAACGACCGGCGCGGTTCTCGGCCACCAGTCGCGCTTCGAGAGATGCCAGGCCCTGCTCGACCCAGTGCTGATACCACGCATTTTTCTGCTCGTCGCTGACGCCGAGTGTCTTCACCAGGTAGCGCAGCACTCGTAAGTTGTTCAGCGGATGAATCTCGCAAGCGATCGCGAGCGCGATCGAGCGCACATACGCGCGATCGATCGCATTGCGCGGCAGCAACGGCGGCTCGGGCCGTGTTTCCTCCAGATACTCGATGATCGCAAGCGACTGCGTCAGCAGCTCGCCATCGTCGCCCAGCACCGGAACAAGCGCGTCGGGATTGAGCGTGCGAAACGCCGGCGCAAACTGCTTTCCACCGTCTTTCAGCAAGTGCACCGCTGCGTACTCGTACGGCAACCCCTTGAAGTTAAGCGCGATGCGCACGCGATAAGACGCTGAGCTGCGAAAGTAGTTGTAAAGCTTGATCATCGAACGAACCCCACCAGCCAGAGCGAAAGCATTGGAATCGAAATCAGGAGCACGAGCCGTACCGCATCGGCCGCCAGGAAAATCGGGACGAAGCGATAGGTGCGCCCGATCGGCACGTCGCGCGCATCCATGCTGACCACGTAGACGTTCAATCCTACCGGCGGCGCGATCAGTCCGATATTGACGACAGTCAGCAGCATCACACCGAACCACAGCGCCTTGTCTTCGAGGCCGAGC
>JBGSWY010000586.1:0-10903 GCA_041751715.1 Burkholderiaceae bacterium | reverse complement strand
CATGCGCCAGTTTCGCCAGAAAATCGGCGGTCGCCGGCGCGACGATGATCGCGTCGGCATCGCGCGTCAGCTCGATATGCGGCATCGCGTTGGCGGTGTTGCTGTGCCATTGATCCGTCTCGACCGCGCGGCCGCTCAACGCCTCCATCGTAGTGGCACTGACGAACTGCTGCGCCGCTGCCGTCATCACCACCTGCACCGACGCGCTTTCATCCTGCAACCGGCGCACCAGTTCGCACACCTTGTAGGCGGCGATGCCGCCGGTCATGCCGACGACGAAATGCTTCCCTGCAAGCTGCATCGTCACTTCGAGCGGCGCACGCGGCGCAGCTCGTCGATGATCAGCAGTGCCGCACCGCCGACGATCGCGCTGTCGGCCACATTGAACGCTGGCCAGTGCCAGCCGCCCCAGTGAACATCGAGGAAGTCAATGACGTGGCCGTAGGCGATGCGGTCGATGACGTTGCCGACCGCGCCACCGAGGATCATCGCGAGGGCCAGGGAAAACACCCGCTGATGGCCATGCCGCGCCAGCAGATACAGAATGAACGCCGAGGCGCCCAAAGCGACCGTGATCAGGAAATTTTCCTGCCACCCCGATGCAGACGCCAGAAACGAAAACGCTGCGCCCGTGTTGTAGGTGAGCACGATGTTGAAGAAGCTGGTGACCGGCACGACATCGCCGAAGTCGAGCCGCCGCTCGACGCTGATCTTCGTGATTTGATCGATCAGGACGATCGCCACCGCCAATCCGACCCACGGCAGCATGCGCTGCGGCCAGGTTGGCTGCTTCACGAATGACATCAGGCGAATACTCGAGGTTCGCCGGCGCCGAACAGGTTGCTGACGCACCGGCCGCAGATCGCCGGATGATTCGCGTCCGACCCGACATCGGCCCGCCAGTGCCAGCATCGCTCGCATTTGATGTGGGCTGACGGGGTGATGACGATCTGCTCGTCAGTGGCGTCGTTAACCTCGGCTACGCGGGCACTCGAGGTGATCAGCACGAAGCGCAGATCGTCGCCGAGGGTCTCGAGCAGCGCCGCGGTTTCCGGCTGCGTGCGAACTTCGACTTCTGCCTGCAGCGATGACCCGATCGCGCCCTGCTCGCGCAGCGGTTCGATCTTCTTCTGCACTTCGGTGCGCACGGCCCGAATCTTCGTCCACTTGTCGACCAGCGCCGCTTCGTCCGGCTGGGCCGCCAGCGACGGAAACGTCTCGGTGAAAATGGTGCCGCCTGTTTTCTTCTTCAGCACCTTCCACGCTTCTTCCGCCGTGAACGACAGCAGCGGCGCCATCAGCTTGAGCAGCGCCTCGGTGATCGAATACAACGCACATTGTGCTGAGCGGCGCGCGTTCGAATCGGGTTTAGTCGTGTACAGCCGGTCCTTCAGGATGTCCAGGTAGAACGCTCCGAGATCTTCGGAAGCGAAGGTCTGCAGCCGCGCCACGATCGGGTGGAACTCGTAGCGGTCGTAGTGGGCCTGCGAGTGGGCTGCCACGTCGCGCATCATCGCCAGCGCGTAGCGATCGATCTCGAACCAGTCTCCCACCGGCAGCATGTCGCGCTCGACATCGAAATCGCTGACATTGGCCAGCAGGAATCGCAACGTGTTGCGCAACCGGCGGTAGCCCTCGACGACTCGCTTCAGAATTTCGTCGGACAGCGCCAGTTCACCCGAGTAATCGGTGCTCGCGACCCACAGCCTGATGATCTCCGCACCCAGCGTATCCGCGATCTTCTGCGGCGGGGCCACGTTGCCAAGCGATTTGCTCATCTTGCGGCCCTGGCCGTCGACGACCATACCGTGCGTTAGCAGCGCCCTGTACGGCGGCACGCCATTGAGCATGCACGAGGTGAGCAGCGAGGAGTGAAACCAGCCGCGATGCTGGTCGGAGCCTTCGAGATAGATCTCGGCGGGGAAGTGCGTTTCGGCCGCGTGCGAGCCGCGCACTACCGTTTGGTGCGTGACTCCTGAGTCGAACCACACGTCGAGCGTGTCGCGGTTCTTAACATAGTGCTCGGCATCGTCACCTAGGAGATCGCGCGGATCGAGGTCCTGCCACGCTTCGATGCCGCCTTGCTCGATACGCTGCGCGACCTGCTCCAGCAGCTCCTGCGTGCGCGGATGCAGTTCGCCGGTTTCCTTGTGCACGAAAAACGCCATCGGCAGGCCCCACTGGCGCTGCCGCGACAACGTCCAGTCGGGCCGATTGGCGATCATGCCGGCAAGCCGCGCCTTGCCCCACGCCGGATAAAATTGCGTCGCTTCGATGCCGGCCAGCGCCAGTTCGCGCAGCGTCGGGCCGCCCTCGTTCGGCACGATGTCCATGCCGGCAAACCACTGCGAGGTCGCACGGTAGATGATCGGGGTGCGATGGCGCCAGCAGTGCATGTAGCTGTGCGTGATTTTTTCGACGTGCAGCAGGTGCTTGTGCTCGCGGATGACTTCGACGATCTTCGGATTGGCGTCCCAGATTTTCATTCCGCCGAATAGCGGCAGCGATGACGCGAACACGCCGTCGCCCAGCACCGGGTTGATGATCTGATCGTCGGTCATGCCGTGCGCCTTGCACGAGATGAAGTCTTCGACGCCGTAGGCGGGCGACGAGTGCACGATGCCGGTGCCAGTATCGAGCGTTACGTATTCGCCGAGATAGACCGGAGAGTCACGGTCGTAGAACGGATGGCGAAAGCGCAGAAGCGAGAGGTTGCCGCCAGTAGTCTGCGCAATCGCGGCGCCGGTCAAGCCGTAGCGCGCCAGGCAATCGGCGCGGCGCTCGGTCGCGAGCAGCAGCAGGCCGCGCTCGGTATCGACCAGGTCGTAACTCGCTTCCGGATGAAGGTTCAGCGCCTGGTTGGCCGGCAGCGTCCACGGCGTGGTGGTCCAGATCACCGCGTAAACAGGCTTGTCCGCAAGCGCCGCCAGACCGAACACAGTCGAGAGCTTTGTGCGCTCGTCGTCGCGCAGCGGAAACGCCACATCCACCGCCAGATCGACCTTGTCGTGGTATTCGACTTCCGCTTCGGCCAGCGCAGACTGGCAATCGAAGCACCAGTTGACCGGTTTCAGCCCGCGAAACACGAAGCCTTTGTCCATGACCTTCGCCAGCACGCGCAGCTCGTCGGCTTCGTTGCGAAAGTCCATCGTCGTGTAGGGGCGATCCCACTGGCCGAGCACGCCGAGCCGCTTGAAAGCTTTCTTCTGACTCTCGATCTGTTCGGCGGCGTACGCGCGAGAGCGCGCCTGCACCTCGCGCGTCGGTAAGCCCCGGCCGAACTTCTTCTCGATCACGACTTCGATTGGCAAACCGTGGCAATCCCAGCCCGGAACGTACGGCGCGTCGAAGCCCGCCATCTGTCGGCTCTTGACGACAATGTCCTTCAACACCTTGTTGTTGGCGTGACCCATGTGCAGGTCGCCGTTCGCGTACGGCGGCCCGTCGTGCAGGATCCACATCGGCCGGCCGACTGATGCCGCACGAATCTGTCCGTAAATGTCCTGCTCCTCCCATTCGCGAATCCATTGCGGTTCGCGCTTCGCGAGATCGCCCCGCATCGGAAACGGCGTCTCCGGCAGATTCAGCGGGTACTTGCGAGTCGCCGGGTCAGCGGCTGGTTTTCGTTTTTCGTCGGGCATAACGTCAGGAGGCAACCGCGCTGTTCAATATGGACCGCGCACGTGCGGCGTCGTCGCTGATCGCGGCGGATAACGCGCCAAGTGTGTCGTACTTTTGCTCATCGCGCAGTTTCTCGACGAACTCCACGCTCACCAGCTTTCCGTAAACGGCGTCTGCAAAATCGAACAGATGCACTTCGAGCAGCCAGCGTCCACCATCATCGACGCTCGGGCGCAAACCGATGCTGGCAACGCCTGCGACCGGCCGCTCGCCCAGGCAGTGAACGCGAACCGCGAAGATTCCCCGCAGCGCAGGGTGCGCATGCTCGATCTTCAGATTCAGCGTAGGGAAGCCCAGAGATCGTCCCAGCTTGCGGCCGTGCAGCACCCGCCCACTGATCGTATAGGGGCGATCCAGCAACGCGGATGCGCTCATCAAATCACCGGCCGCCAGCGCCTGGCGTACGGCGGTGCTCGAAATTCGCTGGCCGGCCTGGGCGATCGTCGGCATCACTTCGAGCTCGAAGGCGCCGCGCGCGGCATGGTCGGCCAACAGCGACGTATCGCCGGCGCGCTTCGCCCCGAAGCGGAAGTCGTCGCCCACCAGCAGCCAGCGCATCGCGCAGCCGGCGAGCAGCACATCATCGATGAATGCCTCGGGAGTCAGCATGGAGAAGCGGCGGTTAAAGTGCGCCACGAACACGCGCTCGATACCGAAACGATCGAATGCGGCCAGCTTGTCGCGCAGGTTGGCAATGCGCGCCGGCGCTCGCTCGGGCGTAAAGAACTCGCGTGGGTGCGGCTCGAACGTCATCACGGACGGTCTCAGCTGACGTGTGCGCGCGGCCACCACCACGCGCTCGAGCAGCGCCTGATGGCCGCGATGAACGCCATCGAAGTTACCGATCGTCAGCGCGCAAGGAACACGATCGGATGCGCGGACAGTGCCGCGAAATATCTTCATAAAGATGCGGTTGATGCCACGCGGAGCGACGCCCGAGTATACGGTCGAGTCACGCATCCTCTTGATTCGTCGAACGTTTACAAGAGCCGAAATGCGCCCCGCCGTTACACTTCGCGCACTGATGATCAATCTCGCGATGAAGAACATTGTCGTGCTCGTGTCGGGGCACGGCAGCAACCTGCAGGCGCTGCTGACGACTGCGCAGTCCGAGCACTGGAAGGGCGAGCTCAACGCCTGCGTGGCCGCTGTGATCAGCAACCGGCCAGATGCCGAAGCGCTCGAGATTGCACGAGCGCACGATATTCCAACGCACATCGTCGTGAACGACGAATTCTCCTCGCGTACCGCATTCGACAGCGCACTGGCCGGAATGATCGATCGTTATGCGCCCGCGCTGGTCGTTCTGGCCGGCTTCATGCGCGTCCTCGCGCCCAGGTTCGTGCGCCGTTATGCCGGGCGGCTGATCAACGTTCATCCATCGCTGCTGCCGTCGTTCCCCGGGCTGAATACGCATCAGCGCGCTTTGGAAGCCGGCGTACGCGTGCATGGGGCGACGGTGCACTTTGTCTCGGATGACGTCGATGCCGGCGCAATCATTGCGCAGGCGGCCGTGCCGGTGCGCCTTGACGATGACGTGACATCACTGGCCGCCCGTGTATTGCAGCAGGAGCACCGGCTGCTGCCGCGAGCGGTGCGTCATGTGCTCGAAGGACGGGTGCAATGCAGCGGCCGGCGGGCGGTACTCAAGGACATTACACCGGGCGAGTTATCGCTGCTGGTCGCATGAGCAAGAACGTGAAGCCAAGGGGACCGCGGCGCACCGGACGCGATTCCTCCGGTTCGAAGCGGGTGAGGCCGGGAAGATCCGGGGAACCACTCGGCGCCCGCCGACCCGCGCCGGGACGTGCGCAGCACAACGATGAGGCGTCTCACACGGCATCGGGCAGTCGCATCACATCGCTGGTGGTCGATTCGCTCGCTGCCGCACTTGCGGTAATCCTGAAATTCGACGGGCCGTCCGATGTGCTGCTGTCGCGTTTTTTCCGCCAGCACCCGGCGCTGGGCCAGCGCGACCGTGGCTTGATCGCAGAAGCCGTGTTCTATGCGTTGCGTCGCTACGCGACTTTGGGCTGGATCCTGGCGCCGGCGCATCCGGCGCGCGCGCCACGGCTGGCGGCGCTGGTGACGCTCGCACGCCAGCACGGGTTCGACGCCATCGACGAACGTGCGTTGCGCGGCGATGCCAGCGCGGTCAGGCACGCGCTTGCGATCGATCTGGGGGCGGCGCCGGGCTCGGTGCAGGCCGAACTGCCGGACTGGCTGTTTGTTGAGATCGAACGGCAGTACGAGGACGCCGCGCCGCTGATCAACGCGCTGAAGGAAAGCGCACCACTCGATCTGCGCGTCAATTCGATCAAGGCAACGCGGGAAGAGGTGCTCGAAGAACTGGCGGCCCATCATGTCGGTGCTGTGCCCACGCGCTACTCGCCCGATGCGATTCGCCTGTCGAGCAAGCCGGCACTGACCCACTGGCCCGCGTACCGCGAAGGCCGGATCGAGGTGCAGGACGAGGGCAGCCAGTTGATCGCGCGATTGCTGCAGCCGCGGCGCGGGCACATGGTGGTTGATTTTTGCGCCGGCGCGGGCGGCAAGACGCTCGCGCTCGGCGCGCTGATGCGATCGAGCGGCCGGTTGTATGCATTCGATGTCAACGAGCGGCGGCTGGCCGGACTCGGCCCGCGCCTGAAGCGCAGCGGCTTGTCGAACGTGCATCCGGTCACGATTCGCAATGAGTCGGATATCCGGGTGAAGCGGCTGAACGGCAAGTGCGATCGCGTACTCGTCGATGCGCCATGTTCCGGCAGTGGCACGTTGCGTCGTAATCCGGACCTGAAGTGGCGTTTCAGCGAGACGGAACTGGCGCGCGTGAATGACGTGCAGCGCTCGATACTGCACGCGGCGGCGCGGCTGCTGAAACCCGGCGGGCGCCTCGTGTATGCGACTTGCTCGCTGCTGGTGCGTGAAAATCAGCAGGTGGTCGACACGTTCCTGGCCGACCATCCCGAATACGAGCTGATACCCGCGGCCACGGTGCTGCGCGCGCAGTCGATCGATGTCGAACAGGCAGCCCGGTTCGCGCCGTACTTCGTCATGCTGCCGCATCTGCACGGTACGGACGGGTTCTTCGCCGCCATCTTCGAGCGCAAGTAGCGCACTCGGAACCGATAGCGTGAACCGGCAAACCCTGTTCGAAGACGTCTTTCATATTCTGCAGAACGAGTTGTCGCGCCCCTCGCACGTGTGGCAACTGGCGCTCATCGCCGTCGCGTTGCTCGCAGGCTGGTTCTGGGCACGCCGGGTTTCACAACGTACCCAGGAACGGCTGCAGGCGGCGGCCGCTTCGGAGCACAGCGTCAGAGTCGATGTTCTGAAGTTTTCAATCGCCGGGGCTCGCCGGCTCGCATTTCCGGTTGCTGCGATTTTTATCGTTGTGATCGGCGGTCTCGCGCTCTACTTCGCAGGCGTGGTGCGCGTGGGCGATGTGCAGCTGCTGCGGCTGGCGTTGCTGCTGCTCGGCGCGATGGCGGCCATCCGCTTGTTCGTCTACATCGTGCGCCGTTCGCTGCCGCGCGCTGCATGGATCGGAACGTTCGAGTTCGGCATCTCATTGGCGATCTGGGTCGTGGTCGCGTTGCATGTCACCGGTCTCTTGAACGGGCTGATCGAATATCTGGATGCGGTGCGCTTTCCGCTGGGCAAGACGCCGCTGACCTTGTGGGACATCGTGGCCGGCGCTGTCAGCGTTGTGTTAACCGTGCTGGCCGCGCTATGGGCCGGATCGGCAGTCGAGGCCCACCTGATGGGCTTCAAGTCGCTGGCGCCGAACTCGCGCGTCGTGCTCTCGCGGCTGATCAAGGCGCTGTTGACGCTGATCGCCGTCCTGATCGGCTTGTCGTTCGTCGGTATCGACATCACTCTACTGTCGGTGTTTGGCGGTGCGCTCGGCGTCGGCCTCGGTTTGGGCCTGCAGAAAATTGCCAGCAACTACGTCAGTGGATTCATCATCCTTCTTGACCGCAGTTTGTCGATCGGCAACATGATCACGGTCGACAAGTTCTACGGCGCGGTCTCGCAGATCAATGCTCGTTACACCGTGATCAAGGCGCTCGACGGCACCGAAACCATCGTGCCGAATGAAATGCTGGTTTCGTCCCCGGTCATCAATCATTCCTACAGCAATACCACGGTGCTGGTGAAGGTAACGCTGTCGATTGCCTATAACGCCGATGTCGATCGTGCCCTCCAGATCCTGGTTGAGTCAGCGACCGAGCAACCGCGTGTGCTGCACGAGCCCGCCCCCAGTTCATTCGTTACCGGCTTCGGCGCCGATGGCATCGATCTGCAGATCGGCTTCTGGATCCGGGACCCGGAGGCGGGGAGTCTGGCGATCCGGTCGGACATCGCGCGGCGCGTCTTGAAAAGATTTCGCGAATCAGGCATTGAAATCCCGTTCCCACAGCGCGACGTGCGGATAACATCGATTCCAGAGAGCCTGGCGCCGGCGCCATCTGGGCCGCGGACGCACGATCAACCGGAAGGGCAATCGCCCGAAAAACGCCAGTGAGGCGCCCGTCGCGGGCGTTTCAGGCGGGGGCGCTGCGTACAATATGAACGATTGACGCGCCCGCGGTCTGACGGTGCGATAACAAGGAAAGTGCATGTATTTGCTAGAGTTTCTGGACGGTGGCTTGCTACAGCTCAATTGGTGGCAGCTGATCGTCGCGGCGTTGATCCTGACGCATATCACGATTGCGGGCGTCACGATCTACCTGCATCGTTCGCAGGCGCACCGCGCACTCGACCTGCATCCGGCCGTCGCGATGTTCTTTCGCATATGGCTGTGGATGACGACCGGCATGCTGACCAAGGAGTGGGTGGCAATCCACCGCAAGCATCACGCCCGCGTGGAGACTTCCGAGGACCCGCACAGCCCGCAAACGCGCGGGATCAACGCCGTGCTGTGGACCGGCGCCGAGTTGTATTCCGAGGAAGCGAAGAACGCAGACACACTGGTGCGGTATGGCCACGGAACGCCGGACGACTGGATCGAGCGCAACGTGTTTTCGCGCTATTCGTGGCAGGGCGTCGGCATCACGGTCGGGATCAACCTGATCCTGTTCGGCTTCGCCGGCCTGGCCATCTGGGGCGTGCAGATGTTGTGGATCCCCTTCCATGCGGCCGGTGTGGTCAACGGCATTGGCCACTGGTGGGGTTATCGGAATTACGACTCGCCAGATGCCAGCAACAATATCGTGCCGGTCGGCATCTGGATCGGCGGCGAGGAGTTGCACAACAACCATCACACCTACCCGACGTCAGCCAAGTTTTCGAGCAAGTGGTACGAGTTCGACATCGGCTGGGTGTACATCCGCACGCTGCAGGCGCTCGGTCTTGCGAAGGTATTGCGCGTCGCGCCGAAGCCGCACGTTGCGGAGCCGAAGCGCGCCATCGACCTGGAAACATTGCAGGCCGTGATTTCCAACCGGTATGACCTGCTGGCCAAGTACGCGCGTTCGTTGAATGCGGCGCACCGGGTAGAACTGCAGAAGCTGGCGCTGTCCGGTGACGAGCATGCCCGCTTTGCGAAACTCAGGCGCGCCTTGCGCAAAGGCGATGTGTCGAAGTTGCCGCCGCACGAGCAGCATTCGCTATCGGAGCTGATGCAGCAAAGCCGGGTGATGAAGACGCTGGTGGAAATGCGCACCGAGTTGCTGGCGACATGGGAGCGCTCGTCGGCGTCGCGCGAGCAGATGCTGACGCACCTGCAGGACTGGATTCACCGCGCCGAAGCTAGCGGCATTCATGCGCTGCAGGAAGCTGCGCTCAGAATGCGCAGCTATCGGTCGGTGGCTGCCTAGAAGCAGCGGTCAACAAAAAGCCCGCGTTGCGGGCTTTTTTTGCCACACGCTTCGTGGCGTGCCTACTTCAGCTTGATTTCCTTGTATGCGACGTGCTTGCGCGCAACCGGGTCGAACTTGCTGAACGACAGTTTGTCCGGAGTCGTCTTCTTGTTCTTGGTCGTCGTGTAAAAGTGGCCGGTGCCGGCCGTCGACTCGAGCTTGATCTTTTCGCGAGCGCCTTTTGCCATGGTGCTGCTCCTTCTCTAGATTTCGCCGCGCGCGCGCAGGTCGGCCAGCACGGTGTCGATCCCGTTCTTGTCGATGGTGCGCAACGCCGCATTGGTGATACGCAAGCGCACCCAGCGATTTTCGCTTTCGACCCAGAAGCGCCGATATTGCAGATTCGGCATGAATCGGCGCTTGGTCCGGTTATTGGCGTGCGAAACATTGTTGCCGGACATCGGCCGTTTGCCGGTGACTTGACACACGCGTGCCATGAATGACTCCTGATGCGGATTTCGTAAAGCCGCGCAGTATAAGGGGTTTGCCGGCGCTTCAGCCACCCTTTCCAACGCTACAGCAAACCACGCTCGGCAAATGACACCGTGGCCGAGCCGGCGACGATCAGATGATCCAGCACCTTGACGTCCACCAGCGATAGCGCCTGCTTCAGATTGGACGTCAGTAGTTCATCGGCGCGGCTAGGCTCGGCAATGCCGGACGGGTGGTTGTGCGCAAATACGACCGCCGCCGCGTTGTGCTTTAGCGCGCGCTTGACCACTTCGCGCGGATACACGCTGGTCTGCGTCAATGTGCCGCGAAACAGCTCGTCGGTGGCCAGCAGACGGTTCTGCGCGTCCAGATACAGTGCGACGAACACTTCATGCTCGAGCCGAGCCAAAGTCAGCCGCAGATAGTCACGTACCTTGCCGGGTGATGAGAGCAGCGTTTCGCGCCTTACATCTTCCTGCAGAGCACGCCGCGCCAGCTCGAGCACCGCCTGCAACTGCGTGTACTTTGTCGCCCGAAATCGCTGATTTCCGAGAGTGCGGCGGCGTCGGCCGCGAACAATCCATTTAACCCGCCGAAACGGGCGAGCGCATCGCGCCCGAGATCGATCGCCGATCTCCCTTTTGTTCCGATCCGCAGGAACACGGCCAGCAATTCGGCGTCCGAGAGTGACTGCGCGCCATTCGCCAGAAGGCGTTCGCGCGGACGCTCGCCTTCAGGCCAGTCTTTGATCGCCATCGCATTGACCTCGACTAGAATCGACGCTCGATTATGAATCGCCCCGCCGGCCCCGACGTAGCAATGGAAGTGGTGCTTGCGCAGCCGCGCGGCTTTTGTGCGGGGGTCGATCGCGCGATCGAAATCGTCCAGCGCGCACTCGCGGTACATGGTGCGCCGATCTACGTTCG
>JBGSWY010000585.1:0-5772 GCA_041751715.1 Burkholderiaceae bacterium | reverse complement strand
AGCTCGCCCGCCCGCACTTCAAGATCGATGCCCTTGACGGCCTGGATTCCGCCGTAGGCAACCTTGAGTCCGCGCACGTGCAGGACCACATCGGTCATGCGGACTCCTTCGTCGCGACGTCCGTATGCGCCGCCCCGAGATAGGCCTCGATCACAGCGGCATTGCGCTGAACCTCGGCCGGCGCTCCGACTGCGATGACCTTGCCGTAGTCGAGCACCGTGACACGGTCGCACAATCCCAACACCAGTTTCACGTCGTGCTCGATCAGCAGAATTGTCACGCCATCGCCGCTGATTGCTTCGAGCAGCGCGCGCAGCGCGAGCTTTTCGGTAGCGTTCATGCCGGCCGCCGGTTCATCGAGCGCCAGAAGCTTCGGCTCGGTCGCCAGTGCACGTGCGATTTCCAGCCGGCGCTGATCGCCGTACGCCAGCGTGCGCGCTTGATAGTCGGCGTACTTGGCGATGCCGACGTACTCGAGCAGTTCGAGCGAGCGTTGCTTGATCGCACGTTCTTCGTCGACAGTGGCGCGCGTGCGCAGTATCGCGCCGAGCGCCGTAGCCTTGGTGCGCACATGCCGCCCGACCATCACGTTTTCGAGCGCCGTCATGTCCGGAAACAGCCTGATGTTCTGAAACGTGCGCGCGATGCCGGCGGCGGCAACCTTGTGCACCTCGTGCGGTGAGTAAGGGACGCCGTCGAGTTCGAACTGGCCGGAGTCCGGCGCATACAGACCGGTCACGACATTGAAAAACGTCGTCTTGCCGGCGCCATTGGGGCCGATCAGACCGTAGATCTGGCCGCGCACGATTTCGACACCGACATCGGATAGCGCCTGCAGCCCGCCGAAGCGCTTGTTGACGCCTGCGACACGAAGCACGATGTCGGACACGTGTCTGCTCAAGCCGCGAGCCGCGAATGCCGCTGCACCACCGGATTGATGCCGTGCTCGGGCGCCGGCCACAATCCCTTCGGCCGGTACAGCATCACCAGCACCAGCGCCAGGCCGTACAGCATCATGCGCAACACCTCGGCTTCGACGATGACCTCGCCGAACAGTGCCATCTGCACCGGAGTGACCGTGTGCCGCAACACTTCGGGAAACATGGCAAGCAACGCGGCACCGAGGATCACGCCCGGAATATGGCCCAGGCCGCCGAGCACGACCATCGCCAGCACGATGATCGATTCGTTCAGCACGAAAGATTCGGGCGATACGAAGCCCTGAAACGCGGAGAACATCGCGCCGGCGACGCCGCCGAAGGTGGCGCCCAGCGAAAACGCCAGCAGCTTCACGTTGCGCACATTGATTCCCATCGCCTTCGCCGCGATTTCATCCTCGCGAATCGCCATCCACGCGCGGCCGAGCCGCGAGTTCTGCAGGCGAATGCAGATCACGATCGTGACAACGGTGAGCACCAGGAACAGGTAGTAGTACATGTACACCGACGGCACTTCGAGGCCGAAAAAATTCTGCGTGCGAGCGAAGCTCACGCCGGCGATCGACACCGGATCGATCAGCGTGATGCCCTGCGGCCCGTTGGTGATGTTCAGCGGCGAGTTCAGGTTGTTCAGAAAAATCCGGACGATCTCGCCAAACCCGAGGGTGACAATCGCAAGATAATCGCCGCGCAGCTTCAGCACCGGCGCACCGAGCAGGATGCCGAATAGCGCAGCGACACCCGCGCTCAACGGAATGACGAACCAGATCGAGTTGTGCAGGCCGTCGGGAAAAGCCTGCGCGATCCACGCGAAGTTCTGCGCCAGATGGGGCGACGCAAGCAGCGCATAGGTGTACGCGCCCACCGCATAGAAGGCGATATAACCCAAATCAAGGAGACCGGCGAAGCCGACGACGATGTTCAGACCCAGCGCCAGCATGATGTACAGCAGCATGAAGGCGAGCGCGCGTACCCAGGCGTTGCCAAAGTAGCCGGCGAGATAAGGAAGCGCCAGCAGCGCTGCCGCAACGACAAACATCGCGATCCACGCCGCGGCGGGATTGTTGCGCAGCTGCGGGAAAATCGGGATCACGAGCGGTCCGCCACTCGTTCGCCGAGCAGGCCCTGGGGCCGAAAGATCAGCACCGCCACCAGGATGATGAACGCAAACACGTCCTGGTAATTGCTTCCGAATACACCGCCGGTGAACTGCCCGACGTAACCAGCACCGAGTGCTTCGATCAGCCCCAGCAGCAAGCCGCCGATCATTGCTCCCGGCACATTGCCAATGCCGCCGAGCACCGCGGCCGTAAAAGCCTTCAGCCCCGGAAGAAATCCCATGTAGAAGTGGGCAACGCCATAGGTCGTGGCGAACATCACGCCAGCCAGCGCGGCGAGCGCCGCGCCTATCGCGAACGTGGCCGCGATGACGAAATTGGGATTGACGCCCATCAGGCTCGCGACTCGCGGATTCTCGGAGGTCGCACGCATCGCGCGGCCGAGCCGCGTCCGATTGACCAGCAACATCAGGCCGATCATCACGATCGCCGACAAGCTGATCACTGCGATCTTGGTCTGCGTCACGGTGGCGCCGAAGACATGGATCGGATTGTTCGAAACGAGCTGCGGATACGTCAGGAAGTTGCGCCCCCACACCAGCATCGCGATCGTTTGAATGACGATCGAGACGCCGATAGCGGTGATCAAAGGCGCGAGACGAGGCGCATTGCGCAACGGCCGGTACGCAACCCGCTCGATTACCAGGCTCAACGTGACGCACACCGGAATCGCCGCGAGCAGGGCGCCCAGCAAAATGAACCAGCCGGGCATGCCGGGAAACATCGATTGCAGCAGCAACGCGGCGGTCAGCGAAGTCAGCGCACCGACGGTCATCACATCGCCGTGCGCGAAGTTAATCAGGTTCAGGATTCCATAAACCATCGTGTAGCCCAGTGCGATCAGCGAATACATGCTGCCCAGCACCAGGCCGTTGATGACTTGCTGGATCAATGTTTCCATAGGAGCGCCACGATCGAGGATCGTATCAAGCGGTCAAAAAAAACGGCACCATTCATCGGTGCCGTCTTGTCTTTGTGCGACGCTATTAGCGAACCGTCGACACGTACTCCATCTTTCCGTTGACGACCTTGAACATGGAAATGGCGCCGCCTTTGACGTCGCCTTTATCGTCGAACGCAACGGTGCCGGTTACGCCGTTGTAGTTGGTCGCAGGAATCGCCGCCGTGATCGATGCGCGATCAGCCTTGCCGGCCCGCTTGATCGCGTCCGCTATCACATAGACGGCGTCATACGAATACGGCGAATACACCTGGACATCGGCATTGAAGCGCTTCTTGTACTTTTCGGTGAACTCGGCGCCCCTGGCCAGCTTCTCCACGGCTTCCCCCGCCTGCGAGCAATGCAGGTTGCCGGAAGCATCTCCGGCCAGTTTGATGAATTCGGGCGAGCACACGCCGTCACCGGCCAGGAAGGTCGACTTGATGCCGAGCTGCGTCATCTGCTTGGCCATCGGGCCGGCAGTGGCATCCATGCCGCCGTACATCACCACGTCCGGCTTGGTGGCACGTACCTTGGTCAAAATGGCGTTGAAATCGGTCGCCTTGTCGTTGGTGAACTCACGCGCCACGACCTTCATGCCTTTTTGCTTGGCCACACGCTCGACCACGTCGGCCAGGCCCTGGCCGTAAGCGGTACGGTCATCCACGATCGCGATGGTCTTGGCCTTCAATGTATCGGCGGCGTAGTTGGCGAGCACCGCGCCTTGCTGGTTGTCGTTGGCCACGACGCGGAATGCGGTTTTGAATCCTTGCTCCGTGTACTTCGGATTAGTGGCAGATGGCGAAATCTGACCCATATTGGCATCGGAATAAATCTTCGACGCCGGGATCGTCGTGCCCGAGTTCAGATGGCCGATCACCGCTACGGCGCCGGAGTCGACGATCTTCTGCGCGGCAAGGGTTCCTTCCTTCGGATCTGCCTTGTCGTCTTCGGCAACCAGTTCAAGCTTGTACGTTTTGTCGGCGACCTTCAGACCGCCCGCCGCGTTGATTTCCTCGATCGCCAGCCGTGCGCCGTTTTCATTGTCCTTGCCCAGGTGCGCAATGCCGCCGGTCAGTGGTGCTACGTGGCCGATCTTGAGTACCTCGGAAGGAGGCGCGGCCGCGGTCTTCGCGGGCTCGGCGGTGGCCGTCTTGGCCGGTGCCGGTGCATCCTGGCGGCCGCAAGCCGTCAGTGCCATCGCAGCGGCAATCGCTACGGGTACGAATCGGGTGAGCTGATGATTCATTGAATTATTCTCCTCGGCTGAAATGGTTGTTTACCGACAGTTGTTGCCTTACGAATGCCCCCAGCGGCAGATGAGCAGCAAGGCCCTGGTCGACGAACGGCGGAATTGTACTCACAGCGGCAAGCGCGGCAAGCAAGCAGCGCCGATGGGTCTTGGGACAAACACTAACCGTCGCGCCTGTTCGTAAACTGTGACGTTTTCCGGAGGAGTCGCAGTGCACGTGCTGGTTCTGGGTGCGGGCGTGGTCGGCGTGACCTGTGCCTGGTTCTTGCGCGAAGCGGGCCATCGGGTGACGGTGGTCGAACGGCAAGCGGGTGCGGCGCGTGAGACGAGTTTTGCCAACGGCGGCCAGATTTCGGTCAGCCATTCCGAGCCGTGGGCCAACCCGGCCGCTCCGCGCAAGATTCTGCAGTGGCTCGGGCGCGAAGATGCGCCGCTGTTGTTCCGCCCGCGCTTCGATGCGGCACAGTGGGCGTGGGGCGTGGCGTTTATGCGCGAATGCTTGCCCGCACGCACGGCGCACAACACGCGCACGTTGGTCGCGCTGGCGCTGCATAGCCGCAGCCTGCTAAAGCAGTTGCGAGTGCGGCTCGCACTTGACTACGAGTGCGTCGAGCGCGGCATCCTCCACTTTTATGCCGATGAAGCAGACTTCGAAGTCGCGCGAAAATCTGCCGCGTTGATGCGCACGCTGGGGTGCGATCGGCGCTCAATCTCGACCGACGAGGCAATCGCGCTAGAACCGGCGCTGGCGTCGATGCGCGATCACATGGTCGGCGCCGATTACTGTGCAGAAGACGAATCGGGCGATGCGCACGCGTACACGCTGCTGCTTGCCGAGCGTTGCGCGCAGCATGGCGTCGAGTTCCTGTTCAATGCGACGGTGCGGCGCGTGCTGGTCGAAGATGGCCGATGCGGCGGGGTCGAGATCGTGAGGGGCGCCAACGCCGATGATGCTGAACGATTATCTGCCGATGCCGTGGTGGCCAGCCTGGGTGTCAGCACGCGCGCGTTGCTGGCGCCGCTCGGGATTCGAGTGCAGATCGTGCCGGCGAAGGGGTATTCCGCGACGTTCGATGTGATCGATCCGGCGCGCGCGCCGACTACCAGCCTGACCGACGATGAGTACAAGATCGTGTTCTCACGCTTCGGCGGCCGGCTGCGCGTCGCGGGCACGGTGGAGCTGGGCGGCGAGGGAGTCGAACTGAACGCGGCGCGTTGCGACGCCTTGACCCGGCGCACCCAAGCGCTTTTCCCCGGCGCGTGCGATTTTTCGCAGCCGCGTTATTGGGCCGGGCTGCGGCCGCTGACACCATCAAACGTTCCGTATCTCGGCGCCAGCCGCATCAAAAATCTGTATCTGAACACCGGCCACGGAACGCTCGGGTGGACGATGGCTGCCGGAAGCGGGCAGCTGATCACCGACCTGATTGGTGGGCGCCCAACTGCGGTGCCGTTGCCGCCTATCGTCGCGTAACAAAAAAGGGCGCAGCGCGCCCTTTTTTTTTAGCTGCACGGCAGCAGATC
>JBGSWY010000584.1:0-5527 GCA_041751715.1 Burkholderiaceae bacterium | reverse complement strand
CTCGAATCCGGGCAACAGTAGTGCCACCTCGTTCCAGAAGCGGCGGCTGTGATTCAGTTCGCGCAAGTGCGCCAGCTCATGCGCAATCACGTAGTCGATCACCGGCAACGAGAAGTGCACCAGGCGCCAGTTAAGTCGAATGCGCCCAGCGTACGAGCACGACCCCCACTGCGTGCGCGCGTAAGACAAGCGCCAGCCGGCAAAGCGCGCATCGATGCGATCGGAAAAACGCTCGAGCCGCTGGCCCAGGATGCAGCGCGCCTGTTGCTGCAACCACTCTTGCAGAGCCTGACGCACCCGAGATTCGCCTGCATCCTCGGGCAGCGCCAGCCGGATCTGATCGGCAGCGCCGGCCAGGTACGTCGCACCCGCAGCGGCGCCCAGTCGCAGCGTCGCCGTGCTGCCCAGGTACTGCACCGTACCTCCATCGACAAAGCGAATGGCGTCACGCTGATGCCGTTCTCTCCATGCGCGCCACTCGATCTCCTTGGTAAGAATCCAGCGTTCGTTCTGCACGATCGCTGTTTCGATTTCGCGCAGCGTGATCCAGCGCGGGGCACGAATGCTCAACCCATGCTCGTTGATCTGGAATCCGATCGAGCGCCGTCGCGCGCGATGCAACTGGTAGTCGATGACCCGGTTGCCGACTGCGATGCGGCGCAGGTTCTTCGGCGCTGTCTCTTGTATCGACAAAGTCGAGGGCGGTGATTCGAGCGCCAGCAACAGTTGCTCGCTGGACCCGGGACCTAGTAGCGGCTTGCCCCTCAAGCCATCCTCGCCGCAGCATCGTCGATGCCGTTACGGGTCGGCACATATGGCGCGCTGT
The DNA here is from genome assembly GCA_041751715.1 of Burkholderiaceae bacterium. Taxonomy (GTDB): domain Bacteria; phylum Pseudomonadota; class Gammaproteobacteria; order Burkholderiales; family Burkholderiaceae_F; genus JACCZX01. The sequence continues at coordinate 4,701 of JBGSWY010000584.1, read as the reverse complement.
ATCGATGCGGCGCGAGCTTGCGCATTTCCGATTCGATCCATGCTTCGATCAGCGCCGCCACTTGTTCTGCGCTTTTGCCGTTCGGATCGATCGCGGGGCCGATCGATACCGTGATGGTGCCCGGTGTCTTGATGAATCTGCCCTTGGGCCAGAGCTCGCCCGAGTTAACGGCGATCGGCACCGCCAGCGCACCGGTGCGCACCGCAAGCCGTGCGCCGCCGGTCTTGTAGCGCCTGCTCGACCCCGGTTGAGTGCGTGTGCCTTCCGGAAAAATGACGATCCACCAGCCACGCGCCAGACGATCCTTGCCCTGCTCGACCACCTGCTCGAACGCTTCCTGGCCCTTGCTGCGATCGATGCTGATCATCTGCGCCGATGCGATACCCCATCCGAAGAACGGCACCCAGTTGAGTTCGCGCTTGTAGACGAATGCCACATCGCGCGGCATTGCAGTCGGCAGCCAGAACGTTTCCCAGGTTGACTGATGCTTTGGCAGCAGGATCGCCGGACCATCGGGCAGGTTGTGCCAGCCTTCGACCCTGTAGTGGATGCCGCAGATCACGCGCGCACCCCAGATGGCCATCGCGGTCCAGCGCGCGCAGAGCCAATAGCGCGTGCGCACCGGAAACAGCCAGCCCGAAAGCACGACGAACGACCACGGCGTAACGACGAGGAACAGATACACGAAATACGCCAGCGATCGCAGCCAGAGCATCCGCGATTACCTACACGCTGAGCTTCGACGTGTCTGCGACGCGATTCACCGTCGCGAGCTTAGATATATCGGCCACGCGATTCATCGTCGTGCGCAAGGCCGCCAGCAAACCCAACCGGTTCGCGCGCAGCTTCGCATCGTCGACGTTGACCAGCACTTCGTCGAAGAAACGATCGACCGGTGCCTTGAGCGGCGCCAGCGATTTCAGCATCGCCGAATAATCGCCAGAGGCGTACAGCTGCTCGGCCCACGGCCGCACTGCGCTGAACGCTTCGCCGAGTGAGCGCTCGGCCGGTTCGAGCAACAGCGCGCGGTCGAACACGATCGGCACGTCGTCCGCCTTCTTCAGGATATTGCCGATTCGCTTGTTGGCGGCCGCCAAGCTCTCCGCTTCCGGCAGCGCCATGAAGGCGCGCACAGCAGCCAGTTGTTGCGGGATCTGATCGATGCGCGACGGGCGCAAGGCGATGACCGCCTCGACCTGCTGCGCCGAGTAGCCATCGTCCCGCAGCAGGCCACGCAGGCGCTCGTACAGGAATTCATTCAGTTCTCCCTCGCGGCTCGCGAATGAGGCAACGTCGGCGAACGCCCGCGCCGTGATCGCGAGCAATCGATCGAGCCGGAGCGCCAGCTGCCTCTCGATCAGGATGCGCAAGATGCCGAGCGCATGGCGTCGCAACCCAAAAGGATCTTTCTCGCCGGTCGGTTTTTCGCCCACCCCGAACAATCCGACCAGCGTCTCGAGCTTGTCGGCCAGCGCAACACATATGCCGGCCGCGCCTTCCGGCAGCGCATCGCCGGCAAATCGCGGGTAGTAGTGCTCGCGAATCGCCCGCGAAACTTCAGCCGCTTCGCCGTCGTGCCGCGCGTAGTACTCGCCCATTACGCCCTGCAGCTTCGGAAACTCGCCGACCATCAGGGTGCGCAAATCCGCCTTTGCCAGTCGAGCGGCGCGCACCACATGCACCGGGTCGACGCCGAGTTCGCCGGCAATGTCTGCCGCAATCGCGGCAACGCGCTCGACCCGCTGCAGTTGGGAGCCCAGCCGGGCGTGATAAACAACGCTATCCAGCCCGGCAATACGGCTTTCCAGAGTCTGCTTGCGATCCTGATCGTAAAAGAACCTGGCATCGGCCAGGCGTGCCCGCACCACGCGCGCATTGCCCGCGCGAATCGCGTCGCCGCCGTCGGTCGCATCGAGGTTCGATACGAGCAGGAAGCGATGGGTCAGCGCACCGGCGCGATCAGTCAGTGCGAAGTACTTCTGGTTCTGCTGCATCGTCAGCACCAGGCACTCGGGCGGCAGCTCGAGATACGCGGGTTCGAATGCCGAGTCGTAAACGACCGGCCATTCGACCAATGCGGCTACCTCATCGAGCAGATCATCGGGCATCACCGGTTGCGCGTCATGCTTATCCGCCTCTGCAACCAGCAGCGTTTCGATCTTTGCACGCCGCTCGCCGAACGACGCGATCACATAGCCCTCTTCGAGCAACTGCTGCGCGTACATGTCGGCCGAGTGCACTGCGAGTTCGCCAGGCGCCAGAAACCGGTGGCCGTGCGTCTTGGTCCCGGCATGCAGCCCCAGCACCTGCACCGGCACGACAGCATGCCCGTGCATCGCTATCAGCCGATGCGCCGGCCGCACGAACTTCGCGGTCGTCATGCCGTCGGCCAGCTGATAGCTCATCATCCTGGGAACCGGCAGCGCAGCGATGGCTTCCTCAATGACCGGTTGCAGCGCGGTGATCAATAGCTCGCCCGGTCGTTCACCTTCGTAGACCAGTACCTGTTGCTTGCCATCGCTTTCGTGCTGCAGCTTCCTGACGTCAGCGTCCACTCCGAGCGCGGCAAGCTTCTTGCGCAGAGCCTCGGTAGCTTTGCCCGCGGCGTCGATTCCGATGGCCACCGGCAACAGCTTCTGGCGAAACGGCATGTCTGCCGAACGCTTGGCGACATGGCTGACATGCACCGCGAGCCGGCGCGGCGCAGCGAACGCGGTGACCACACTTTCGGAAGACAGAAAGTTTCGCGTGCGCAAGCCTTTTTCGATGCTCGCCGCGAATGCCTGGGACAACATCTTCAGCGATTTGGGCGGCAGCTCTTCCGTATGAATCTCGATTAGCAACGCGGGAGTTATGGCCGCTCCCTTGCGCTGAGCGCGGTCTGTTCGCGAGGGACGTCGCGTTTCCTGCGGCGGCTCGGCGGAGTGCCCGCCTGCCCTGCAGCCGCGGACACCATCGGAAACCCCAGGCGCTCGCGCGATTCGTAGTAGCTTTGCGCGACAGCGCGCGACAGAGTCCTGATGCGGCCGATGTAGGCCGCGCGCTCGGTTACGCTGATCGCGCCGCGCGCATCGAGCAGGTTGAAGGCGTGCCCGCACTTCAGCACCATTTCGTACGCCGGCAGGGCGAGCTCGGAGTCCATCAACCGCTTCGCTTCGGCCTCGAAGAGATTGAACTCGGCGAGCAGTACCTGCGGATCGCTCGCCTCGAAGTTATAGCGGCTCTGCTCGACCTCGTTCTGGCGAAACACATCGCCGTAGCTCAATCGCTTTTCGGCGCCGCGATCGCGCCACGTGGTGTAGACGAGATCGAACACGCTATCGACGTTCTGCAGGTACATCGCCAGCCGCTCGATCCCGTACGTGATCTCGCCGGTGATTGGCTTGCATTCGAGCCCGCCCACTTGCTGAAAGTAGGTGAACTGCGTGATCTCCATGCCGTTCATCCACACTTCCCAGCCGAGGCCCCACGCGCCGAGTGTCGGGTTTTCCCAGTTGTCTTCGACGAAGCGGATGTCGTTGACCCGCGTGTCGATACCGAGCGCGGTCAGCGAACGAAGATAGATGTCGACGATGTCCGGCGGCGATGGCTTCAGCACGACCTGATACTGGTGATGCTGATGCAGTCGGTTCGGATTTTCGCCATAGCGCGCATCCTTTGGCCGGCGCGTCGGTTGCACATACGCCGCACGCCATGGTTCGGGGCCGATTGCACGCAGGAACGTTGCCGGGTGCGAGGTGCCGGCGCCGACTTCAAGGTCGAGCGGCTGCAGCAGCGCGCAACCCTGATCGCTCCAGTAACTCTGCAGACGCAGGATCGTTTCTTGAAAAGTCATCATCGGCGAATGATTGTACGGATCACGTGCCCGCTCGCTGCCGCACAAAAAGTGCAAGCAAAACGAGTAGCCCCGCTATCAGTAACGCGGGCCAGTTCCCGTAACGAATGAACGGCGTCGTGCCCTCGTAGCCCTGCACCTGGCCATCGAGCGCGCCCGCAGTCAGATACGGCAACTGCGCGACCACGCTGCCGTGCGCGTCGATGATCGCCGTGGCCCCGGTATTGGTCGCGCGCAGCATCGGATGCTGAGTCTCCAGCACGCGCATGCGCGAGATCTGCAAGTGCTGCGGCAGCGCCAGCGAGTCGTTGAACCACGCCAGATTCGAGATGTTCAGCATCAACGTCGGCGCCGGTCCTGCGGCGCGCCACGCATCGATGATCTCCGCGCCGAACAGATCCTCGTAGCAGATGTTGACGGCGATACGCTGGCCCGCCGCCTGCATCGGCTGCGCAGTGGCGCCGCGCTGCTGGTCGCCAATCGGCATATTCATCAGATCGACAAACCAGCGGAACCCGGGCGGAATGAATTCGCCGAAAGGCACCAGGTGGCGCTTGCTGTAGCGGCGCAGCCCGGCATCTTGCGGAACGTAGCCTACGGCGCTGTTGAAATACTGACCGCGCGGTTCCTCGAGGAAAACTCCGTAGATCACCGCGGTCCGGTTCGCGCGCGCGAAGTCGCGGAACGCCTGCTGATACGAAAGCGGCACCAGTTGCAGCGGCACCGGAAAAATCGATTCCGGCAACGCGACCAGATCGACCGCTTTTGCCGGACCCTGCCCCTGCATCAACGTCCAGTGCGCGCTGAACGCACGCGCGACACCGTCCGGTTCGAACTTCAGATTCTGTGGCACGTTCGCTTGCACC
>JBGSWY010000583.1:0-4029 GCA_041751715.1 Burkholderiaceae bacterium | reverse complement strand
ATTGATGCGGGGGTCGTCGACCATCCATTTCGCATAGTCGGACTTGCTGACGCTGGGCTCGGCGCCGAACAGCGCCGAATAAAAGCGGATGCTCGATGCGAGATCCTTGACTCCAACGTGCACGTGAAAGCGTTTCATGCTCGTACCTTTCTTCGGGATTTCGGGGAGGTGGACGAAGGAGCACAGCCGGGCGCGTCAGGCGCGCACGCACCCCCGTCGGCAGCGCAACAGTTCTCGGTCAGAAAGCCGAGCAGCCGATTCATCACTGCGAAATTCGCGGAATAGAAGACGAATCGCCCGTCCTGGCGCGAGGTGATCAACTGCGCGTAAGCAAGCTCCTTCAGGTGGAACGACAGCGTGGCGGGAGAAACGCGCAACTGCTCGGCAATCTCGCCCGCCGCCAGCCCGCTCGCACCCTGCTGCACCAGCAGGCGAAATACGTCGAGTCGGGTGTCCTGAGCGAGCGCATCGAGTGCGCGAACCGCCTCTGTCGTTTTCATATTTCGATAGTTATCGAAATGACAACGAAAGTCAAGCGCTCATGAAGATTTCCCTTGTTGACCCTAGTAAACGACGCGCCAGTGAGAAGAAGCGCCCATCGGCGCTAGTGCCGGGCGGGTTGCCTCGCGACGCCGGCCAGCCTTTGCGCCATCGCTTCCGCAATCTGTACTTCGGCCGCCTCGACCATTACACGCAACACCGGCTCGGTCCCCGAAGGTCGAATCAACACGCGGCCGCTTCCATCGAGTTCGCGCTCGGCATCCGAGACGGCGGCCATCAAACCGGCATGTGTGGTCCACTCGAAATCACGCTCGACCTTGGCATTGACCAGCGCTTGCGGCATCAACACCAGATCTGACGTGAGCTCGGCCAGCGATTTTTGCTGACGCCTCGCCGCAGCTAGCACCTGCAACGCGCTGACGATGCCATCGCCGGTGGTATGGCAATCGAGGCACAGCAAATGGCCTGAACCTTCACCGCCGTACATCCAGCCTTTTTCCTCGAGCAGCTCCAGCACGTAGCGATCACCGACCCTGGCGCGCGCGAACGGCACGTTAAGGTCGCGCAGCTTGCGTTCGAGCGCGTAGTTGGTCATCAGCGTTCCGGCAACCCCCTTCACACGCTGGCTGCGCATACGGTCCCGCACGATGACGTACAGCAACTCATCGCCGTTATAAATGCGGCCGCCGGCATCGACGATCACGACACGATCAGCGTCGCCGTCGAGTGCGATGCCGACATCGGCCTGATTTTCCTGCACTGCATCCGCCAGATGTTGTGCGTGTACTGCGCCAACACCATCGTTGATATTCATTCCGTTCGGTGACGCGCCGAGCGAAACCACTTCCGCGCCCAGCTCGTGGAACACCGGCGGTGCGACGTGATAAGCGGCGCCGTGCGCGCTATCGACGACGATCTTCAGCCCTTTGAGGTCGGCCTCATTCGGAAACGTGCGCTTGCAGAATTCAATGTAGCGCCCGGCGGCATCATCGAGGCGCCGCGCCTTGCCTAGCCGCTTCGAATCAACGCAGTGCCACGGACGCTCGAGCTCCTCTTCGATGCGCACTTCAACCGCGTCGGCCAGCTTGGTGCCGCGCGCAGAAAAGAACTTGATGCCGTTGTCCGGATACGGATTGTGCGAGGCGCTGATCACGATGCCGGCATCGAGCCGCAGCGCACGCGTCAGATAGGCCACCCCGGGGGTCGGCAATGGCCCGCATAGCACTACGTCCACACCGGCGCTCGACAGCCCGGCTTCCAGCGCAGCTTCGAGCATGTAACCGGAGATGCGCGTGTCCTTGCCGATCAGTACCGTGGGCCGCTCATTGCCGTCATGCATCAGCGCACGCCCTGTCGCCTGACCCAGCCGCAACACGAACTCGGGCGTGATCGGCGCTTCGCCAACGGTGCCGCGCACACCGTCAGTGCCGAAATACTTGCGCTTCGCGCTCATCGAATTCCTTTTTGCTGCGTCATTCTCAAAACGCTTAACGCGTCGCGCGTCGCGGCAACGTCATGTACACGCACGATGTTCGCACCGCGTTCGGCTGCCAACAGCGCCACGGCCACCGATGCTGCGATTCGATCATCGACGGCGCGACCGGCTGCCGTACCCAGCATCGATTTGCGCGAGAGTCCCACCACCAGCGGTCGGTGCATGCGTTTGAGCAGCGATAGTTCGGACAGAAGCGTGAAATTATGCTCGATGCTCTTGCCGAAGCCGAATCCCGGATCGATAGCGATGCGGTCAAGGTCGATCCCGTACAGGCGGGCGGTTTCGACGCGTTCGGCGAGGAAGTGCGCGACTTCGCCGGTGACATCCCGATAGGAGGGTGCATGTTGCATGGTGCGCGGCGTGCCCTGCATATGCATCAGTACCAGGCCGCAGTCGCTGTCGGCGACGGCTTCCAGTGCACTTGGCTGCTGCAATGCGCGCACATCGTTGACGATCGACGCACCGGCCGCGAGCGCAGCCCGCATCACCTCGGGCTTGCTGGTGTCGACCGATATGGGCACTCCGAGGTCGGCTAACGACTCGATCAGGGGTACAACGCGCCTGATTTCTTCGTCGGCCGGCACGTCGACCGCGCCGGGACGTGTGGACTCGCCTCCAATGTCGAGGATGTCTGCGCCTTCGTCGATCAGCCGGCGCGCGTGAGCCAGCGCATCCGCATAGTCGAAGTAGCGCCCGCCATCGGTAAACGAATCCGGCGTCACGTTGACGATGCCGATTAACAGCACGCGGTCGAGGGCCATTTTACGGCCGCGCACTGACCAGTTCGGCTGTCCTGCCATCGTGAGGGCATCGGGCATGTGCATTGAGCCGCATTCTACGAACGCGATGAAAAAAGGCCGGAGAGTGTCCGGCCTTTGATCAGAGCGGCGGTGCGAATATCAGGCGGGCTGCACCACGCCTTCGGCGCCCGCTGCCGGCTTGCCGCCCGCCGGTGGCACTGTGCCGGTCGACTTCGGCGGCCGTGGCGGACGGCCCGCCAGGATGTCGTCGATCTGTTCGGTGTCGATCGTTTCCCAATCGAGCAGCGCCTTCGCCAGCGCTTCGACCTTGTCACGGTTGTCCTCGATCAGCTTGCGCGCGAGCGCGTACTGCTCGTCGATGATGCGGCGAATTTCGGCATCGACCTTGCGCATCGTTTCTTCCGACACATTGGTGGTCTTGGTGATCGACCGGCCGAGGAAGATTTCGCCTTCGTTTTCGGCGTACACCATCGGACCGAGCGCATCGCTCATGCCGTAGCGCGTGACCATGTCGCGCGCCATCTGCGTCGCGCGCTCGAAGTCGTTGCTGGCGCCGGTTGTCATCTGGTTCATGAAGACTTCTTCGGCAATCCGGCCGCCGAACAGCACCGCGATGCGGCTCAGCAGATACTGACGGTCGTATGCGTAGCGATCCTGCTCGGGCAGCTGCATCGTGACGCCGAGCGCGCGGCCGCGCGGGATGATCGTGACCTTGTGGACCGGATCTGACTTCGGCACCAGCTTGGCGACCAGCGTGTGGCCGGACTCGTGATAGGCGGTGTTGATGCGCTCTTCCTCGGTCATGACCATCGATTTGCGCTCGGCGCCCATCATGATCTTGTCCTTGGCTTTTTCGAAGTCGATCATCTCGACCACGCGGGCGCTGCGGCGTGCTGCAAACAACGCCGCTTCGTTGACCAGGTTGGCGAGATCCGCGCCGGAAAATCCGGGTGAGCCGCGCGCAAGAAGATCGGCGCGCACGTCGGCGCCGATCGGCACCTTGCGCATGTGCACGTTCAGAATCTGTTCCCTGCCGCGAATGTCGGGCAGCGGAACCACGACCTGACGGTCGAAGCGGCCCGGACGCAGCAGTGCGGGATCGAGCACGTCGGGGCGGTTGGTCGCCGCAATCACGATCACGCCCATGCCGGTTTCAAAACCGTCCATCTCGACCAGCATCTGATTCAGCGTCTGCTCGCGCTCGTCGTTGCCGCCGCCAAGGCCGGCACCGCGCTGGCGGCCGACTGCATCGATCTCGTCGATGAAGATGAT
>JBGSWY010000582.1:0-10030 GCA_041751715.1 Burkholderiaceae bacterium | reverse complement strand
ACCGCAACGCGCATCAGCGCTGTGCGCTTGCGGCGCCCGCTGCGCGCTCACGCCGCCACTGATTCTTGCGCTGCGTCCAGTCGTCGAGCCGCGCGCGCGCCGTCTTGCCCTCTTCCTGCATCTGCATCTCGGACGCGAGCTGCGCCGTCAGTTCGACACGAATACCGTTTGGATCGAAAAAGTAGATCGACTTGAAGATGTGGTGGTCGGTGACGCCGAGCACTTCGACGCCATGCGCTTCGAGCCGGGCCTTCAGCTGCTCCACCTCTGCGACGCTGTCGACTCGCAATGCAATGTGGTTGACCCAGTCGGGAGTGTTCGGCGACTTTTCAGCGGCGACATCGTCGCCAAGGTCGAAGAACGCAATGCAAGAGCCATCGGTCATGCGAAAGAAAATGTGCGTGTAAGGGCAATGCTCGCCGGTGGACGGCACCGTATCGCTCTGAATGATGTGATACAGCGGCAGCCCGAGAATGTCCTCGTAAAAGTGCCGTGTCTCTTCAGCATCCTTGCAGCGATACGCAAAATGGTGCAGCCCGTTGATCGGCGCCGCGTCGGGAACAACTGAGGAAACGCTTGACATATTCAGCCTCCGTCACGAACGAAACGCTTCCTCGATGCGCCGTTTGTCCCATCCCGGCACCAGCGTCTCGATGAATGAATACACAAATCCGCGCAGGTAAGCGCCCTCCTTGACGGCGAGCCGCGTGATATTGCGGCCGAACAGATGGCCGCACGGCAAGGTGACCAAACCGTCGCGCTGCGAGTCGACCGCCACTCCAGCCACGATGCCAACTCCCATGCCGATCTGCACGTACGTCTTGATGACATCGGCATCGATCGCTTCTAGCACGATCGACGGCTGTATACCGGCCGCCGCGAACGCAGCGTCGATCTTGCCGCGGCCGGCGAACTGATGCTCATAGGTAATCAATGAATGGCGCGCGAGATCCTTGAGTCCGAGCTTGCCGGGCGTGGTCGCGAATTTCGCCAGCGGATGATCGGGCTTGACGATAGCCACATGCTGCCAGTCATAAACGGGAATCGACAGCAGGCCGTGATGATCGGCGAGCGATTCGGTGGCCACGCCGATATCGGCCTGGCCATGGATCAGCATCGACGCAATCTGGGGCGGGTTAGCCTGCAGCAACTTGAGCCTGACTTGAGGAAACTTCGCAGCGAATACCTGCACCACAGTCGGCAGCACGTAGCGCGCCTGCGTATGCGTGGTCGCCACGCGCAGCGTTCCTTCGGGGCTGCCCGCATAGTCGCGCGCCAACTGTTTCAGGTTATCGACATCCTGCATGATGCGTTCTGCCGCGTCGAGAACCATCTGCCCGGGAGCCGTCAGTCCTTTCACGCGCTTGCCATGCCGCTCGAAAATCGGCACGCCAAGCTCGGCTTCGAGATCGATGATTGCCTTGGAAATTCCCGGTTGCGAGGTGTGCAGCGCGCGTGCGGCCTCGGTCAGGCTGAACTTGTGGCGCGCGGCTTCGCGCAGAAAACGAAACTGCTGCAAGTTCACGCGAAAACTTTCGTGTTGTTATAACAAAAGGCGAGTTTATATGCTCGGCGATATGAGAAAATTTCGCCTTGATGTGAAGGCAAAGAAGAAGCTGGCTCATGAAACTCGATAAGGCGCAGCAGTTGCTCGATGAACAGCCGATCTCGTTCGACGTGCTGCTCGAGAAGTACGCGAAGGGCGACGAGAAAACGGTCGATGAGGTTCGCCGCCGCGTTGCGCGCGGGCTGGCACGGGTCGAGAAGCCTGAGTTGCGCGTGGCATGGGAGAAACGCTTCTACCAAGCGATGGTCGACGGCTTCATTCCCGGCGGCCGTGTCAACTCGGCGGCCGGAACCGGCATTGCGGCGACGCTGATCAACTGCTTCGTGCAGCCGGTCGGTGATGCGATCAGCGGCGTCGACAACGGCGTACCTTCAATTTACCTGGCGCTGAATCAGGCAGCAGAAACGATGCGGCGCGGCGGCGGGGTCGGTTACGACTTCTCTCCCATCCGCCCGAAAAGCGCCCTCGTGCACGGCACGCATTCACGCGCGAGCGGCCCGATCTCCTACATGCGCGTGTTCGACAAAAGCTGCGAGACGCTCGAGTCGGCTGGCGCGCGGCGCGGCGCGCAAATGGGGGTGATGCGCTGCGATCACCCGGACATCGAAGAATTCATCAATGCCAAGCGCGACGGCTCGCTGGCGAACTTCAATATGTCGGTGGCAGTCACAGACTCGTTCATGCGCGCGGTCGAGACCGATGGCGAGATCGAGCTTTGGCACAAGGCGGAGCCGTTCGATACCTCGAACGGCTATCAGCGCAGCGACGGCACATGGACGTATCGCAAAGCGAATGCACGCGAGTTGTTCGATCAGATGATGCAGTCAACCTACAACCATGCTGAGCCGGGTGTGGTGTTCATTGACCGCGTCAATCAAGATAACAATCTGTCGTACTGCGAGACGATCGCTGCCACGAATCCCTGCGGCGAACAGGCCTTGCCTCCATACGGCTGCTGCTGCCTCGGCTCGATCAATTTGACGCGCTTCGTCATCGATCCGTTTGGCGAACAAGCCTCCTTCGACTTCGATAAGTTCCGCGACGTAGCGAAAGTTTCCACGCGCGCGCTCGACAATGTGCTGGACGCGACGCTGTGGCCACTGTCTGAGCAGGCAGCGGAAGCGAAGAACAAGCGCCGCATCGGTCTCGGCTTTACCGGGCTGGGTAACACGCTGACCATGCTCGGAGTGCGCTACGACAGCGACGCGGGACGCGCGATGGCGACTGACATCGCTCGCACGATGCGCGATGCGGCGTATGAAAGTTCGGTCGAGCTCGCGCGGGAAAGAGGCGCGTTCCCGTTGTTCGATGCCGATAAATTCCTGGCTGAACCTCATTGCGCATCACGCTTGCCGGAGCCATTGAAAGGCGAGATTCGCGTGCACGGAATCCGCAACTCGCATCTTCTTTCCATCGCTCCGACCGGCACGATCTCGCTGGCTTTCGCGAGCAATGCATCCGGTGGAATCGAGCCGACGTTCTCATGGAAGTATGTTCGCAAGAAGCGCATGCCGGACGGCACGAAACAGGAGTACGCAGTCGAAGACTACGCGTACCGCCTGTACCGGCATATGGGCGGCGACGAACACAGCCTGCCACCCGCGTTCGTCAGTGCGATGCAAATGTCTGCGCGCGACCACATGCAGATGAGCGCCGCGGTGCAGCCCTACATCGACGCCGCGATCAGCAAGACGGTGAATGTCCCGGAAGACTATCCGTTCGAAAATTTCAAGAGCCTGTACCTGGAAGCGTGGCACGCGGGATTGAAAGGCATCACAACCTACCGGCCGAACAACGTGATCGGCTCGGTGCTCGAGGTGAAGAAAGACTCGCAGGCGCGCGAGCCGCAGGATCTGAAGGATGATCCCGATCGTCGCGTGCGCCTCGACTCCACTCCCGAGCCTGCACTGGAAAGTTTGAAATGGCCGGGCCGCCCCGACCTCGCTGACGGCAATCTCGCGTGGACGTACATGATCGAGATTCCGGAGCGCAAGGAATCGTTCGCAATTTTTATCGGGCAAATCGGCGAGCCTGCGGTGCCGTTCGAAGTGTGGGTCAACGGTGCTGAACAGCCGCGCGGCCTGGGTGCGATCGCGAAAGCGCTATCGATGGATATGCGCAGCGAAGATCGCGCGTGGCTGAAGATGAAGCTCGATGCTCTGGCGCGCGCCCGCGATGAGCAAGGCTTCGCAATTCCGATGCCGCCGAGCGGCGAGCGTCAATGGCAGAGTGGGGTCGTCTCCGCATTCGCGAACATCGTGCGACTCCGTTGCGAGCAGCTCGGCGTGTTCGACGACCTCGATCAACACGCGACGCCGATGCTAGATGCGTTGTTCTCGAAAAAGGAGCCGAAAGCCGGTCCGTTGGGCACGATGAGCTGGACTGTCGACATCTCGAACGCCAACACCGGCGATGACTTCGTGCTCGGTGTCAAGGAGCTGCATCTGCCTGACGGCAGCCGGCGCCCGTACTCGATCTGGCTCGCCGGCGAGTATCCGAAGGTGCTCGATGGCCTGTGCAAGCTGATTTCGCTCGACATGCGCGTGGTCGATGCAAACTGGATCGGGCTCAAGCTGAAGAAGCTGTTGAACTTCGGCGAGCAGAACGGCGAGTTCTGGGCGCCGATGCCCGGAGCGGAACGTTCTACGCAGTACCCCAGCACGGTGGCCTACATTGCCACGTTGCTGCTGCACCGATACAAAGTGCTCGGAATCCTCGACGACGACGGCCGCGCGATACAGTCGGCCGGAATCCTAGCCTTGCCCGATGCGGTCAAACTGATCGATCATGCAACTGCGCCGATCAAGGGCAAGGTGTGCCCGAGCTGCAGCGCCGCGGCGATGATCAAACGCGACGGTTGCGAGTTCTGCACCGCGTGCGGGTTCACCGGCCATTGTTCCTGATCAACGACCATTGTTCGGGGTCACCGAATCATCCCTGAAAGGAACGTGCCATGACATACCTCCTCAGGTCTGTACTCTTGTTGCTGGTCGGGGCTTCTTTTATGCCGGCGTACGCTGCGAGCGACCCGTGGGGCGACTCGCCGTTCACGCTTCAGCTCGGCGCTTTTCGCGCCGACGCGGATACGACAGTGCGTCTTGACTCCATCACGTTTGGACGCGGCACCACACTCAACCTCGAAAGCGACTTGGGCGTCAACGATTCGAAGACTCTTCCGGAGTTCTCGTTCCTATGGCGCATCAACCCACGCCACGGCATCGAAGGTTCGTATGTAACGCTGGATCGCAGCGGCGCGCGTACGCTTGCCGGACAGATCCAGTTCGGCGATGTCACGTTTCCGGTGAACGCAACGGTCAACTCGAGTTTTGATTCGGACGTGTTCCGCGTCGCGTATCGCTATTCGCCGATTAACAACAAAGGAAACGAGCTGGGATTGCTGTTCGGACTGCACTACACGACGTTCGATACGACGCTCTCGAGCTCGCTCGGCTCATTGTCGGAGTCGGCGTCGCTTGACTTTCCTCTGCCCACCATCGGCGCGCGCGGCGGCGTCCGTTTGAGCGACAACTGGCGCCTGACGGGCTTCGGTCAACTCCTGAAACTCAAGGTCGGTGACTACGACGGAAGTCTGGTGAATCTGGGTGCCGGCATCGAATGGATGTTCCTGCGCCAAGCGTATGCCGGTTTAGGGTACAGCTATTACCGCTACAAACTGATCTCCGAAAAAGACGATGCGCGCGGCGAATTCACGTATCGCTTTAACGGGCCGGCGCTATACCTCGGCTTTGCCTTTCGGTAGTTCGGCAGGATTCACAAAGTTGCCCCACGGATCGACGTTGCGCAACCAGACACTGCAACAACTGCTGGGCATCGAGCTACCGATCATCCAGGCGCCGATGGCGGGTGTGCAAGACAGTGCACTCGCCATCGCGGTGTCGAACGCCGGCGGACTCGGATCATTGCCATGCGCGATGCTGGGCGTCGATGCCATCCAGAATGAACTGGCAACAATCAAGGCGCAGACCACCAAGCCGTTTAACGTGAATTTCTTTTACCACGTGCCGCCCGCACCCGATGCCGAGCGGGAAGCCATCTGGCGACGGACGCTGGCGCCGTACTACGAAGAATTCGGAATCGACGCGAGCACGATTCCGGCCGGGGCCGGCCGTGTGCCATTCAGCGCGGAAGCCGCGCGGGTGTTGAGCGAGTTCAGGCCAGCCGTGGTGAGTTTTCATTTCGGCTTGCCTCCGGCGGAATTACTGGCTCACGCAAAAGCCTGGGGCGCGAAGATACTGTCTTCGGCAACCACTGTCGAAGAAGCCCGCTGGCTCGAGGCGCATGGCGTCGATGCGGTCATCCCGCAGGGCCTGGAAGCGGGCGGTCATCGCGGAATCTTTCTCTCGGAAGACGTGAGCACGCAAGCCGGTACATTCGCGTTGCTGCCGCAGATCGTGCGCGCGGTGAACGTGCCGGTGATTGCAGCGGGTGGAATCGCCGATGCCAAAGGCGTCGCGGCAGCGATGACACTTGGCGCGGCAGGCGCACAGATCGGGACGGCTTATCTGCTCTGCCCCGAGGCCACCACGAGCGCGGTACACCGTACGGCGCTCAGCAGCGACGCCGCGCGACACACGGCACTTACCAATCTTTTCACCGGGCGGCCTGCCCGCGGAATCATGAATCGCATCAGGCGGGAACTGGGTCCGATCAGCCCTGCTGCGCCGGCGTTTCCGCTGGCGACTGCAGCTATCGCTCCGTTGCGCGCCAAAGCTGAAAGCCGAGGCAGCGGTGATTTCTCACCGCTATGGTCCGGCCAGAATGCGAGCGGTTGCAGGCAAGTGCCAGCAGCAGAGTTGACGCGCGAATTAGCGGCCGCTGCTTGACGCAGCCGCCGCTCCCTTATCACCAACGTCGGAACATTGATGACCGTTTTTAATTTCAGCGCCGGCCCCGCGGTGCTTCCGAAAGAAGTCCTGCAGCGAGCAGCAGCCGAAATGCTCGACTGGCACGGCAGCGGCATGTCGGTGATGGAGATGAGCCATCGCGGCAGCGAGTTCATCTCGATCGCGGACAAGGCGGAGGCCGATCTGCGCAAACTGATGTCGATTGGCGATGACTACGAAGTGCTGTTCCTGCAGGGCGGTGCCATTGGCGAGAACGCGATCGTGCCGATGAACCTGCTCGGCGACCGCAAAGCGATCGACTTCATCAACACCGGCGAATGGTCGAAGAAGTCGATCAAGGAAGCGAAGAAGTACGCACAGGTCAACATCGCGGCCTCGAGCGAGGACAAGAACTTCACGTATGTGCCGGAGCGCGCGCGCTGGAAGCTTTCGCCCGACGCCGCGTACGTGCACGTGTGCACCAACGAGACGATCGGCGGCGTCGAATATCACTGGGTGCCCGATCTCGGCAACCTGCCGCTGGTGGCAGACATGTCGTCGCACATTTTGTCGCGCCCGGTCGACGTTTCGAAATACGGCGTGATCTACGGCGGCGCACAGAAAAATGTCGGCCCCGCCGGTCTGACGCTGGTCATCGTGCGCAAGGATCTGCTCGATCGTGCGCTCGCGATCACGCCGTCGGCGTTCCATTGGAAGGAGCAGGCTGAAAGCGATTCGATGCTGAACACGCCGCCGACTTATGCGATTTACATCGCCGGCATGGTGTTCGAATGGCTGCTCGCGCAGGGCGGGCTGGCAGCGATCGAGCAGAAAAACATCGCGAAAGCGAGGCTGTTGTACGACACACTCGATGCGAGCCAGCTCTACTACAACCCGGTACGCAAAGAAGACCGCTCGCGCATGAACGTGCCGTTCAAGCTGCGCGACGAATCGCTCGAGGGCGCATTTCTGAAGGGCGCGCAACAACGCGGCCTGCTGCAGTTGAAGGGCCATCGCTCGGTGGGCGGCATGCGCGCATCGATCTACAACGCGATGCCGATCGAAGGGGTGCAGGCGCTGGTCGACTATCTGCGCGAGTTCGAGAAGACGCACGGTTGACGCCGCTGTTAGATATCGTTCGCCTATGAATGCTCAGGGCGTTTACTACCGGCGGTGCTTGATGGTCCGGTTACTCACTGCGCGGATCTGGCGCGCCACCGTGACGCTGGCGCTGGCCGGCGCCCTCGCGGCCTGCAGTGCTCCATTGCAGCCCGATCTCGCCCGGATGTACCGCGTCGCTGCAGTCTCACCCGACCACACGCCGGTTATCCTGATTCCGGGGCTATTCGGTTCAAAGTTGCGCAATCGCACCACGGGAGTCGAGGTCTGGCCGGGCGGGTGGAACCGAATCCTGCTCGACGACTACAGCGATCTCGCACTCAAGTTCGATCCGACGACCTTCGAGGTCAGGGGCGACGACCTCGAGGCGTTTGATCTCGCCGACGTGGTTCTGGGCCGGGACTTCTATCGACCGATCATCAATACGCTGGTGAACTTCGGCGGCTACGTGCGCGCAACGCCGGGAACTCCGGCGATTGAGGGCGAGCGCCGCTACTACGTGTTTGCCTACGACTGGCGGCAGGACAACGTCGAGCACGCCAAAGGACTCGACAAGCTGATCGGCGAGATCCGCAAGGACTATCGTGATCCGGGCCTTCGCGTCGACATCGTCGCCCACAGCATGGGAGGCCTCGTCGCCCGTTATTACCTGCGCTTCGGGCCGGTCGATGTGCTCGACGGCGCGCCGTCTCTGATTACGCTGTACGGCACGGAAAGAGTGCGCAAGCTGATCCTGCTCGGCGCGCCGAACTTCGGCGCCGTCTCGGCGCTTCACGGATATCTGGCCGGTGAGGAGATCGGGCTCAGACGCATGCGTCCGGAAGTGCTCGCGACAATGCCCAGCGGTTACCAGCTTTTTCCGCATCCGCTCGCCAACTGGCTGATCGACGCTTCGGGGAACGCAATGGGTGATGATTTATTCGACCCGGCAACCTGGAATCGCTATCAATGGAACGTGTACGACCCCGCCGTCGAGGCTCGCTTTCGCGCCGAACGCGGCGCCGATGCGCAAGCGCACCTGGCAGCGCTGCAGAACTACTTCGCGTTCCGGCTCGAGCGTGCGCGCCGGTTCGCGTGGATGCTCTCCACGCCCGAGCCTGCTACGCCGATTCGCTATGTGTTGTTTGGTGGCGACTGCGTGCTGACGCCGGCGCGCATCGCCGTGGAGGACGAGGGCAGCAAACCGCGCGCGCGCCTTTTTCCTCACGAGGTGCGCGCCAAGGGATCGTACGATGTGCTGGAGAAGGTAATGCTCGAACCCGGCGACGGCCGGGTGACCAAGCCCTCGCTGCTGGCGCGCGAGACAATCGACCCGACCGCGCCGCAGCACGAAGAGAGCTTCCTCCCGATCGCTTATTTTTTCTTCCTGTGCGAGAAGCACGATCAACTCACCGGCAACATCAATTTTCAGGACAACCTGCTGAACGTGCTGCTGACACGCAACTTGCCGTGGGAGGAGCCGACAGCGCGCGGCATGAACGGCGCGACCAGTCCCATTTCGGCTACGCCGAATGCGGGCTCGCCGAAGTGAACGCAAGGCGGGTTTCACCCCATCCGCAACAACAGTTCTATCTCAAATGACTCGGTACCAGGTCCTCACGCTGAACAACATTTCGGACCAAGCGCTGCTGCGGCTGACGCCCGACCGCTACATCGTCGGCAAGCAGATCGACAATCCCGACGCAATCCTGGTGCGCTCCCACGACATGCACAACATGGCGATTCCGCCGTCGGTGAAGGCGATCGGGCGCGCAGGCACCGGTACCAACAATATTCCGGTGGATGCAATGTCTCATCGCGGAGTGCCGGTGTTCAACGCGCCCGGCGCAAACGCGAACGCCGTCAGAGAGCTCGTGCTCGCCGCGCTACTCATCGGCGCGCGCAATCTGGTTCCGGCACTGCGGTTTGTCGGCGAGCTGCAGCCAGATGCAGCCGACTTCGAGGCGCGCGTTGAGGAAGGCAAGAAGCAATTTGCCGGCATCGAGCTGCCGCACCGCACGTTGGGGATCATTGGTCTGGGCGCGATCGGCGCGTTGGTGGCGGACACCGCGCTCAAGCTCGGCATGAAGGTCATCGGATACGACCCGGAAATCACGGTCGATGCCGCGTGGCGGCTGCAGTCGGCCGTGCGCAACGCGCAGTCGATCGACGAAGTGCTCAAGCAAGCGGATTTCGTCACGCTGCACATACCGCTGCTGGCGGCCACGCGCGGACTGATCGATGGCAAGCGGCTGGCGATGATGAAGCCCGGTGCAGTGCTGCTGAACTTTGCGCGGGACGCGATCTTCGACGAAGCCGCAGTCGTCGAGGCATTGCGGGCCGACCGACTGAAGGCCTATCTGACCGACTTTCCGTCGCCGATACTGTCCGGCGTGCGCGGTGTGATCGCGCTGCCGCATCTAGGTGCATCGACCGCCGAGGCGGAAGAAAATTGCGCGGTGATGGTCGTCGAGCAACTGCGTGAATTTCTGGAGAACGGCGGCATCAGCAACGCCGTCAA
>JBGSWY010000581.1:0-7828 GCA_041751715.1 Burkholderiaceae bacterium | reverse complement strand
CCATCACGCGCTCGGTCAGCTGCTGGTTCTCGCGAAAGGTGCCGGACTGCCGCAGCAGCTTGTCAACCAGCGTGGTCTTGCCGTGATCGACGTGCGCGATGATCGCGACGTTGCGGATAGGACGTTTCATCAGTGGCTCTTTTCTTTCGAAATCAGTCGTTCCGGCTCGACGACACCCCATTGGTTAATGGTCGCCGTGCCGAGTAATTCGTTGATGCCTGCATACACCCGCACTCGATGGCCGCGCGGCTCGGCTTCCATCGCCAACCGCTGGCCTTGCCGAAAACGCTCGGCCAACGCTTCGTCGAGCCGCACTGCTGCCAGCGATGCGAGCAGCTCGTCTTCGGGAAGCAGCAGCGAACGCCGTGCCTCCGGCGTCATCGCCTCGAGTGCCGACAGTGTCACGGCATCATCAATACTCAGCCGCCCCGCGCGGGTGCGCCGCAGTGCCGGCAGATGGGCGCCACAACCGAGTGCTCGTCCGATGTCTTCAGCCAGCACTCGCACGTAGGTTCCCTTGCTGCAGTCGACATCGACCACCGCCAAACTTTCGCATTGCTCGACCAATGTCAGTCGATACACCACGACCTGCCTTGGCGCGCGATCGACCTCGATCCCCGCGCGTGCCAATTCGTACAGCGGCCGGCCATCGCGCTTCAGTGCCGAATGCATCGGCGGCACCTGCTCAATAGTGCCGACGAAGCGTGACAGCACTGCGTCAAGCTCTTCACGCGAAACGTTCACGGCACGCGCTTCGAGCACCTCGCCGTCGGCGTCCCCCGTGCTGGTCGTGACACCGAACTGCAGCGTTGCCCGGTACGACTTGTCGGCACCCAGCAGGTCGGCCGAAAACTTGGTCGCCTCGCCGAATGTCAGCGGCAACAACCCGGTGGCCATCGGATCGAGCGTTCCGGTGTGCCCCGCCTTCGCCGCATTCAGCAAACGGCGTGCGGCCTGCAACGCGAAGTTCGAGGTCATGCCGCCCGGCTTGTCGAGCAGCAGCACGCCGCTAATTCGATCCCCGCGTGCGCCGCGCGACTTGCCCACGTGATCTCCTAGTCGAGCGCCTGCTTGTTCGCCTGCTCGATCAGGCGGTCGATCTCGATGCCGCGCTCGACCGATTCATCGTGCACGAACGACAGCCGCGGGATCGTGTGAATCGACAGGCGCTTGAACAGCAACGAATGAAAGTAGCCCGCCTTGTCATTCAACACCTGCTGCGCCGCCTCGACCGGCGCACCGATCGTCGAGAAGTACACCTTCGCGTGCGCGTAGTCGGGCGTAATCTCAACGCCGGTCAGTGTCACCAGCCCGGCGCGCTGAACCGAGACCTCGCGCTGGATCATCTCGGCCACGTCGCGCTGTATCTGATCGGCAATGCGCAGGCTGCGGCCGGGTTTGGTGGCGGGTTTCATTCACTGCACTCACGCTGGATTAGGAAAGCGTCCGCGCCACTTCCTGCACTTCGAAGATCTCCAGCTGATCGCGCTCCTTGATGTCGTCGTAGCCCTTCAGGCTCAGACCGCATTCGAAGCCGGCCTTGACTTCGCGCACGTCGTCCTTGAAGCGCTTCAGCGAGTCGAGCTCGCCGGTCCAGATGACGACGTTGTCGCGCAGCAGCCGAGCGCGCGCCGTCCTGCGCACGAGACCGTCGAGCACCATGCAGCCCGCCACGGCGCCGACCTTCGGCACACGGAAAATCTGGCGAATCTCGACCATGCCCAGCACGTGCTCGCGCTGCTCGGGCGCCAGCAGGCCGCCGAGTGCGTTCTTCACCTCATCGACCGCCTCGTAGATGATGTTGTAGTAGCGCACGTCGATGCCGTTGCCTTCGGCCAGCTTGCGCGCGGACTGATCTGCGCGCACGTTGAAGCCGATGATCACCGCCTTCGATGCGATCGCCAGGTTGACGTCGCTCTCGGTGATGCCGCCCACCTGTGCATGCACCACCTGCACCTTCACTTCGTCGGTCGATAGCTTGACCAATGACTGATTCAGCGCTTCCTGCGAGCCCTGCACATCGGCCTTGATGATCAACGGCAGAATTCGAACCGCCACGCCGTCGACGCCGCCTTCGAACATGCTTTCGAGCTTCGCAGCCTGCTGTTTGGCAAGCTTGGTATCGCGGAACTTGCCCTGGCGGAACAGCGCGATCTCACGCGCCTTGCGCTCATCACCCAGCACGATCAGTTCATCGCCAGCGCCCGGCACATCGGACAAGCCCTGAATCTCGACCGGAATCGACGGTCCTGCGGTGGTAATCGGCTTGCCGGTTTCGTCCAGCATCGCCCGCACGCGCCCGAACGCGGAGCCCGCGAGCACGACATCGCCGCGCTTCAATGTTCCACTTTGCACCAGCACCGTCGCCACCGGCCCGCGCCCTTTGTCGAGCTGCGACTCGATAACCAGGCCCTTCGCGGGCCCGTCCCGAACCGCCTTCAGTTCGAGTACTTCGGCCTGCAACAATACGTTCTCGAGCAACGTGTCAACGCCTTCGCCGGTCTTGGCAGATACCGGAACGAACGGCGATTCGCCGCCGTACTCTTCCGGCACGACTTCGTTGGCGACCAGCTCCTGCTTGACGCGATCCGGATTGGATTCGGGCTTGTCGATCTTGTTCAGTGCCACTACGAGCGGAACACCGGCAGCCTTGGCATGCGCGATCGCTTCCTTGGTCTGAGGCATCACACCGTCGTCGGCCGCAACGACCAGGATCACGATGTCGGTCGCCTTGGCGCCGCGCGCGCGCATCGCGGTGAACGCCTCATGGCCGGGGGTATCGAGAAACGTGATGATGCCGCGCGGTGTTTCGACGTGATAGGCGCCGATGTGCTGCGTGATGCCGCCGGCTTCACCTGCGGCAACTTTCGTGCGGCGGATGTAGTCGAGCAGCGAGGTCTTGCCATGATCGACGTGACCCATGATCGTGACCACCGGCGGGCGCGGCTCGAGCGGCGCTTCGCTGGTAACCACGCCCAACCCGGATTCCGCCAGCAACGCTTCCGGATCATCGAGCTTGGCGGCATGCGCGGTATGGCCCATCTCACCGACCACGATGATCGCCGTGTCCTGGTCGAGCACCTGATTGATGGTCACCATCTGCCCGAGCTTCATCAGTGTCTTGATGACCTCGGACGCCTTCACTGACATCTTGTGGGCGAGTTCGGCTACGGTGATCGTTTCCGGCACCGCAATCTCGCGCACCACCGCTTCGACCGGCATCGGCGTTGCCGCTGCGCCGTTGCCGTCTTCATGCCGGTCGTGCTTGCGATTGCCGCGTGGACCGCGCCAGCCGCCGGCACCACCCGATGTATCTCCGCGCGTTTTGAGCAGGCGCTTTTTCTGCTGCTCTTCCGACCAGCTCGACGCCAGCTTGCCCGACTTGATTTCCTTGACGCCGGGCTTCTTGTCGTCCTTCTTCGCGCCGGGCTTCGCTTCGGTTTTCGCAGCCGGCTTGTGCAGCGTGCCTACCGGAGCAGCTTCGGGCGCCTTCGCAACTTTCTTCGGCTCCGACATCATCGTCTTGATGGCGGCGACTTCGTCTTCAACCACACGCTTGGCGCGCGCCTGCGCGTCGGCCGCCTGCTTCGCAACCAACTCGGCTTCTTTCTGCGCCCGCTCGGCCTGCGCCAACTCTTCAGTCGCAGCGGTCTGCCGCGCCTGTACTGCCTTCAGGTCTTTCTGTTCCTTCTGCTGTGCATCGACCAGATCACGCTGCGCACGATCCACTTTCTCGCGCGCCGCTGCTGTCTGGCGTGTGATGAACTCGGCCTGACGGCGCGCTTCTTCCTCGCGTTTCGCCAGCTCCGCTTCGTCGATCACCAGCGCCACAGGCGCATCGGCCGGGGCTTCGACTTCCGGCGCAGCCCCATCGCGCTTGACGAACACGCGCTTCTTGCGCACTTCGACCTGAATCGTGCGCGCCTTGCCCGATGCATCGGCCTGCTTGATCTCGGTGGTCTGCTTGCGCGTCAGCGTGATTTTCTTCTTTTCGCCGCCACCGCCATGTGCCTTGCGCAAAGAGTCGAGAAGACGTGACTTGTCATCCTCGCTCAAAGCGTCGGACTCCGCCTGCTTCAGGACCCCCGCTGCGCTCAATTGCTCGAGCAGCAACTGCGGCGGAACCCGAAGCTCCGTCGCAAACTGGGACACTGTTGTACTTGCCATAGCTCTTATCCCTTACCTTCCCGCGACTTCCTGCTCTTGCTTTTGCTCTTGCACTTCGTCTTGCACTTGCACTTGCGCTTCCGCTTCCGCTTCCGCAAACCAATGCGCGCGCGCCGCCATGATCAGTGTCTTCGCGCGCTCGTCGTCGATGCCGGTTAGCTCGGTCAACTCGTCGACCGCCAGTTCGGCCAGGTCATCGCGCGTACGAATCGCGCTTTCCGCGAGCTTCGTCGACAACGCAGCATCCATGCCGTCGAGCTCGAGCAGATCCTTCTCGGCCTGCTCCACGTTTTCCTCGCGCTTGATGGCTTCCGTCAAAAGGGCGTTGCGTGCCCGCGTGCGCAGCTCCTCGACGGTATCTTCGTCGAACGCATCGATTTCGAGCAGCTCGTTGACCGGAACGTATGCAATCTCTTCCAGACTGCCGAAACCCTCGCCGATCAGGATGTTGGCGATTTCCTCGTCAACGTCGAGCTTCTCGACGAAAGTGGCGCGAATCGACGACTGCTCGCCTTCCTGCTTGGTGGAGGACTCCTCGGCCGTCATGATGTTGATCTGCCAGCCGGTCAGCTCGGACGCCAGGCGCACGTTCTGCCCGCTGCGGCCGATGGCAATCGCCAGATTGTCTTCGTCCACCACCACGTCCATCGCATGCTTGTCTTCGTCGACCAGGATCGACGACACATTGGCCGGCGCCAGGGCACCGATCACAAATTGGGCCGGATCATCCGACCACAACACGATATCGACCCTTTCGCCCGCGAGTTCGTTGGTGACGGCCTGCACTCTGGAGCCGCGCATGCCGACACAGGTGCCGATCGGATCAATGCGTCGATCGTTGGTCCATACGGCGATCTTGGCGCGCACCCCGGGATCGCGCGCGGCCGACTTGATGACCAGCAGGCCCTGTTCGATCTCCGGTACCTCGAATTCGAACAGCTTCATCACGAATTCCGGCGATGTCCGCGACAGGATGACCTGCGGCCCGCGTGCAGTACGGTCGATTTTCTGGACATACGCACGCATGCGATCGCCGATGCGCAGGTTCTCCTTCGGGATCATGTCGCTGCGCGGCAGCCGCGCCTCGACCTTGCCGATCTCGATGATCGCGTCGCCCTTGTCCATGCGCTTGATGGCACCGCTGACGATCATGTCGCCGCGCGCCAGAAAATCGTTCAGCGTCTGCTCACGCTCGGCATCGCGGATTTTCTGCAGGATGACCTGCTTGGTGTCCTGCGCAAAACGCCGGCCAAGATCCTGGCGCGGCAATTGTTCTTCGATGTGTTCTTCGAGCTCGATATCGGAAAGCTGCTCGCGCGCATCGGACAGGATGATGTGATGGCCCGGCTCCTGCAGCCCCGCTTCATCCGGCACGACCAGCCATCGGCGGAACGCGTCGTACTCACCGGTTTCGCGATCCACCGAGACGCGGATGTCGACGTCTTCCTCGGCGAACAGCTTCTTGGTCGCAGTCGCGAGCGCGAGCTCCAGGGCATCGAACACGACGTCTTTCGGCACATTTTTCTCGCGCGCCAGCGCATCGACCAGCAACAAAATCTCACGACTCATGTGTACTCACTCCCGAACTGCTTGTTTCCATCGCAGCGAATTTCGTCTCGACTTTCGCCTCACTTGCACTGGCCGGCCGAAAATCCAGTTCCGGCACGAGCCGCGCTCTGGCAACGTCGGCCAAAGCAATCTCTGCTACCACCGCCGGCGTCGTCTTGTCGGCCTTGCGCAATCTCGCGCTGCGCCGGCTGCCTTTTGCTGCTTCGTCGTCCGATGTCAGCTGCAACTGCAGACGCTCTGAGCCTGCGTCATTCATCAACTGCAGCAACCGCCCGCGCAATCGCTTGCGTCCGCCGGCGGCCGCCAGCGGCGCGTACAACTGCACGCTGATTTCCTTGCCAACAAAGCGCGCGAAATCGCCGACCCTTTTTAACGGCCGGTCCAGGCCCGGCGACGACACTTCGAGCCGCTCGTAATCCACACTTTCAACCGCAAACAAGTGCGAGAGCTGCCGGCTCACGCGCTCGCAATCTTCCAGCCCGATGCCGCTGGCAGCATCCAGAGTCACGCGCAAAAGCCCGCCGCCCAATCGTTCAAGATCGACCAGCTCATAGCCGAGCCCGCCAACCGTGCGCTCAACCGTCTGATACAAATCGCTCGTCACTCCTGCCATTCACGCTCCAACCGCATAGGCGGGCCCGGAAATAAAAAATGGGCCGTAAAGCCCATTTCTTTGCCTATCTGCTCTTTAACAGGCTTACCTGCCAACTCGCGCTGTCACTTGAAACAGTGCACGATAAGCACCCAGCTTTTGGCAGCCGCACATTATATGCGGCATGACCCTTGCACAACAAGCGCGCTGCTGCGCTTTCTTCAATAGGTGCGAGGAGGCTTGCCCCGCTTGAAACGGGCCGGCCGGCCGTTGTTGGGCAACCCATGCCCGGCTGCGATATAGGTCACGCTGCTCGTCAACGGATCCGGCTGCCGTGAGGGGCGATTCGCGGCTGGCTTGCCACGGCCACGACCCGACCCCGGGTTCTGCCCGGAATTCGGCTGTCCGTTGCCCCCGCCAGAGCCCTGCCCGCTACCAAATGCCTGACCTTGACCGAAGCCCTGGCCCTGGCCCTGTCCGTATCCTTTGCCTCTCGGTGCCCATTGCCCTTCTCGGCCACTGCCCGCTGAACCACCCTGGCCGCGCCCGCCTCTGCCACGCCCGCTCCGACCCTCGGACGAGCCGCCCTGGCGCTGCCGAATCTCATCAATGCCGATACCGAGGTCGTGCACCCACGCTTGCACCCACTCCGGCGCCAACTCCTGGAATCGACCTCGCGCGAGCCCGCGCGGCAGGGCAATCGCGCCGTAACGAATCCGGATCAGCCGACTCACCGTCAATCCGATGACATCGAACATGCGCCGCACTTCGCGGTTGCGCCC
Source organism: Burkholderiaceae bacterium (assembly GCA_041751715.1). Lineage (GTDB taxonomy): Bacteria > Pseudomonadota > Gammaproteobacteria > Burkholderiales > Burkholderiaceae_F > JACCZX01. The sequence goes on along the minus strand of JBGSWY010000581.1, from coordinate 718 downwards.
TTCGTTTATCGCCACCCGGTACCAGCGATTGGCGCCGTCGCCGCCCGCTTCATCGACACGCGAGAACTTCGCCGGGCCGTCCTGCAACTCGACGCCCTCGAGTAATTTCTGGCGCTGCTCATCGCTGACTTCGCCCAATACCCTGACCGCATACTCGCGCTCGACTTCGTAACGCGGATGCATCAGGCGATTGGCCAGTTCACCGGACGTCGTGAAAATCAGCAAACCTTCGGAATTCAGATCGAGCCGGCCTACGGCGACCCAGCGCCCGCCTGACACTTTCGGCAGTTTTTCGAAGACGGTCGTCCGCTCACCGGGGTCGTCCTGCGTAACGATTTCACCGGCAGGCTTGTGATAAAGCAGTACGCGCGGTGCACGTCCGGGCGTCTTGCGAGCCAGCGGCTTGCCGTTGACTCTGACCTGATCGCTGGCCAGTATGCGCTGTCCGATGTGAGCCGGCTCACCGTTCACAGACACGCGGCCGGCGATGATCATCTCTTCCATATCGCGCCGCGAACCGATGCCGGCATCGGCTAGCACCTTGTGCAGTTTGTCCGACTGCGCGAGCTGCGCCTGCTTGCCGGCTCGACGGCCCCGCTCAAGCAGCTCACGCGACAACGCCGAATCGGCCATAGCAGCCGGATTGATGTCCTCGCCTTCGCCGGCAAGGGGCGGCTGCGGGCCGGCTGGAGCGGCGGCAGGCGCAACGCCTGTTGCC
>JBGSWY010000580.1:0-19022 GCA_041751715.1 Burkholderiaceae bacterium | reverse complement strand
AAGCTCCTTTCAGGGAAAGGGCTCCGACTAGAAACTCTCCAGAGATGATGATGAGGAACGCAATCGTCACCAACGCGGAACTGCTGATCGGCGGAAAAATATGGGTGCCATAAACCTCGTGCCCCTCCATCCCGAGCACGTAAGCAACGGCTCCAATGCCGGAGCTCCAATTTGCAAGGTTGGCAGCGACGTAAAGCCATCCCTGTAACCCGACGAAAGTGACTAGAACGATCTTCAGCATTCGAACTGCCATTGCCTGCCTCCCTTACATTTCTCCGTGTGCGCACGTCCCTCGGCCACTCGAGACGCCCAACGTCTTGTTGAGCGGCGCGCGGCTTTATGCGCGTCCGCTCGAACTAAAAGTTAGACTGCTTCTCTCAAGAAGCTCTCCGTGTCCAGAACACGTACCCCGATGTTCTCCAGCTCCGTACGACCACGATCGTAAAAACCCGACAGCGCGTCCTCGATGACCACGATGCGAAAATCTCGCTCGCTCGCCTCATAGATTGACGCGCGAGGACAATTCGGAAAGTTGCAGCCTGCAAACACCAAGGTGGAGACGGTCAACCCGCGCAGGTGTTGCTCGAGTCTGGTTCCAAAGAAGGCGCCCCATCTTGGCTTGTAGATGATTGACTCTTGCGGGCCGGTCATCTGAACGCCCCCAGACAGTAGCAACTCGGCATCAAGAGTCGTGTCCGGCGTTATCAGCAATGGCGCAGCAAGCTGAGATCCAACTGACCCAGGTAGTACAAGCTGAGCGCCTTGCTCGACTACGCGCCGACGAAATGGCTCGACGTTCGATCCGTCTGCGCGGTACAGCCGCACCATATGAATGATCGGGCGCGCTTTGAGCCTGAACGACTCGACCAAGCGGCCCATAGCTGGCAACGCGGCCGACGTGCCGTTAATCTCGAACGGTTGTCCGTCGAGAAAGTCACGCTGAACGTCAATCGTGATCAGCGCCGACCGATCGTACTGAGGAGCAGTGTCGCCGGAAACCATAAGTTTGTTTTGAAGCGGTCTAACGTAGAGGTCAGCGGACCGCGCGGTGGCGACCACCTGGCCAGTAAAGCGGTTGATGAGTTTCGATACTCAACGAAGCCTCCATCGCGCGGGTCCGCTGCACCGGCATGTTATGCCTCGGCGAATGCGCTGCGACTCCCTTCAATGTATTCGGCAAGCTTTGCGAATACGGATGCGTCGCCGCAGGCCGCTCGGCTAAGGACGACGAACTCATGGGTTTCGCACTCCTTGACGCCGTCCAGCCACTGCTGCCGCTTTGCTTCATTCAAATGCGGGTCGGAGAAGGGAAACATAAGCGCCGAGGCCTCGATGCGGGTGGCCGCAGCTTCCGCGCCAATGCGACGAAAAGTGTCGACGAAAAAGGAGTACGGAGGGGTACCAACAAAGTCGCTTTCATAGAAGTATTCAAGCCCGCCATTGTCGATGATGCCCTGCGTCGTTTGAACGACTGCAACCGTTTGAACCGGCAATGGCAGTTGAAACACGTCTCCCGCCGCTGCTTCAACACAGGCGATGGAGTACGCGATTGCTCGATCAAGGAGTTGCTCGGTCACGGGCATAACGTTTGACATGAGTGGCGGCTGGAAGCGCGCGAAGCACGCTGGAAGACGTCCACTCGATGGACCAGTTAGGCCGCGCCCGCGAACCGAGGCGATGCACTATGGAGAACGACAAGGTGGTGAGCCATTCCTGCTCTGCCACAAGGGGACTAAGGGGTTCGGTCCGACCCTAGTGGTGCTGGCATTCTTCGAAGCGAACACTGCGACGAGATTGAACGGTTCGGCGCCCACATTGATAAACGTGTGTGGCACCCCGGCTGGAACCCTTGCCACGTATGGGGCTTTAACGGTGAACGTCTTGTCTCCTATCTGGTATTGGGCGCTGCCCTTAAGCAGTATGTGTGCTTCCTCGGTGTCGTGTACATGGAGCCCCGGGCCACCGCCAGGGTGAGTCTCGGTAATGATGAACGAGAGCGTTTCAAAACCGTATTGATCGCCGTTCAGGCGGTAAGCGAACTCACCTGGCACACGGTAGGTGTGCTCAAGCTGGTCGAACGCAAAAAAGTGAGCGGTCGGGTCGTGTGGTTTCTCTGGCGGCTTTGTAAAGGCTTCGCAGGGCAAGTTTGCCCTTGACCTCGTAAACCTCACTCCGCTCGAGTCCTGAGACAGAGTTGGTTGTGCTCTCAATATTGGCGCGGCGCGTGCTGTCGCGGTCGCTATTGGCTCGGCTTGGCTGTGTTCGGTGTGAGCAGCGACGCTGTCCAAGCACCCGAGCGCAAGCGCAACCCCAGTCAGAACAACGCCGGCGTGACCGTACATGAGTGTTCTTCCTGTCGCCCAAACACCCGAATGTACGGGCAAAGAGTTTCCCAGCCTAACGTCAGCGTTAACCCGCCTGCACTAGCGGCGCGCAGCGGCGCTTGTGCAGGTCGGCGTTGAACAACAAGTTAGGCCTCATATCCGCGAAGCCAACTGATACGCCGACCGGCCGTCACCAGCTTGACCGTGAGTGCGTCAACCGCCCAAACGCCGGCGATACCGAAGACGCCAACAACCAAACTGGCCGTAACTGAAAACCGAAGAACGAACAGTGCACCCGTGATCACGATGCACAGAAGTGCGATTACAAGAAAGAACTGTAGATCGAGTTTGCGATTCAGCAGCAGGCGGCAAGACGGGCAGCGGATCGATGACCAGCGAGAGATAGACCAGACTCGCCAGGGGATGAAAGCCGAATGGCAGCTGGGACAGTGGCGGGGAGAAAGACGCATACTTTTGAGGCCTAACGTTTGAATTAAGCCGCGCCGTTAGGCGTCGGCTTGAATGAATTGTTAGGCCTCAGTCCGCCAGCAGAACGTTGCACGGAACGCCGCCCTTGAAGACAACTGTGATCATTGCATCCGGCCACGCCGATAGTGCCAACTCTACATCGAAGGTCCCAGCCGACGACTTAAACGAGAAGCCATCAAGAATGAGTTCGCCGTTACCTGCCATGAACTCTTGTGTTTCTGAATCAGATTGCGCAAACGCCATGGCAGATTTGACGATAGGCCGGGTGTTTAGCAAAACATCCTTCGCCACAGCCAAAGCGCTGGGATCAGGTGAGTTGGTGCCGCCCTCAAGGCTGAGGAGCACCTCACCCGACCGGGTGCCGATTGGTTTGGAGTGCCACAGTTTCCCGGAGAAAGACAGGACGCCCAGCTGAGGGTCTTGGAATGTTGGCTTCTTCCAGAACATCGTCATGAGGCCTAACTTGTTTTATTCGTGTGTTTTGACTGATAACCGGGTGCCCCGGTCTGTTAACCGAATCTTCCACCCGCCCGGAGCGCTTTGTCCAGCGCCCCTTGACAAACATATACTGTATGGATATACAGTATTAACTAGCCATGAAATCGGTCACCCTGCCTCCGCCGCTGCATTCGACCCGATTGCTTGATCAGTTGCGCGAGCAGATTCGGTATCGCCACTACAGCCTGAGCACTGAGCGCTCGTATGCCTACTGGGTTCGCTACTTCATCCGCTTCCACGGCTTGCGTCATCCGCGCGAATTGGGCGGTGCGGAAGTCGAGGCGTTTCTGTCTTATTTAGCGAATGCACGGGCCGCGTCGGCGTCCACGCACAAACAGGCGCTCGCGGCATTGCTCTTTCTATACAAGCACGTGCTGAATAGTGAATTGCCGTGGATGCAGGAAATCGGTCGGCCCCAGACGCCTGCCCGCTTGCCGACGGTACTGAGTCGCAACGAAGTGCAGCGCCTGCTGGCCGCGATTTCGGGGGTCGAGGGTTGCATTGCGCAACTGCTATACGGCACCGGAATGAGGAAGATGGAATGCCTTCGCCTGCGGGTCAAGGACCTCGACTTCGACCGCAGACTGATTCTGGTTCGCGAAGGCAAGGGAAAGAAAGATCGAGTGACGATGCTGCCCGCCGCACTCGCCCCGGCATTGCGCCAACAACTTGCGTACGCGCGTGCACTATGGGGGGCTGATCGAGCGGCCGGGCGCACGGGAGTCGAGTTGCCCGGTGCACTGGCGCGAAAGTATCCGCGCGCCGGTGAAACCTGGGGCTGGTTCTGGGTCTTCCCCTCACAGCACGAATCGATGGACACGCGCAGTGGTGCGCGCCGCAGGCACCATGTGTACGAGCAATCGACTCAGCGTGCACTCAAGCGCGCCGCTCAGACGGCGGGAATCTTCAAACCGGTCAGTGCGCATACGTTGCGACATTCGTTTGCAACGCACCTGCTCGAGAGAGGTCAGGACATTCGCACCATCCAGGAATTGCTCGGCCACAGTCACGTAGACACGACGATGATCTACACGCACGTGCTGAATCGCAGCGCGTCCGGTGTTGCGTCACCGCTTGATTCACTGCATTGCTCCGAGCCTTCGAGTCCGTATTCGCCGGGTACGGCTCAGATCAGCAGCGCCGCAATGAATACGCCGATCATCGTAAATGCGATGGCGAGCTTCAGCGCGGTGGCGACCAGTAGTCCGAACCACGTCGCGGCGCCGACCTTGCCGGCGCGAAACACGTCTCTGTGCGCGATGACTTCACCGATCGCTGCGCCCACAAGCGGCATGAAGAGCAGGCCCCAGAGGCCGGTGAAAATGCCGGCGAACGTGCCGATGGTCGCGCCGATGATGCCCTCTCGACTGGCGCCGGCCCGCTTGGCCGACAACGCAGCAGCGACGTAGTCGACAATGATGGCGATGACGGTTATTACCGCGAGCACGACGACCGTCACGACACTGATCCGCTGAAAATCATCGATCCACGCCGCCAGCAAAACGCCGCCGAAGATCAGCGGCACACCCGGCAACGCCGGCAGCACAGTGCCGGCCACGCCGACCAGCATCAGCAACACGGCAACGATCCAGAGGGCGACGGTCATCGCGCGGCTATTCGATCAGCGCAGTGCCAGCGCCTGCACTTCGGCCGCGGCGCGTTTACAGGCATCCGTAAGCTGCTCCAGCAACTCGTAGATGGTGCGCAGCTTGACCAGTTGCCGCGTGTCGGCCTCCTGCCGAAACAGTTTCGACATGGCAGCGCGCATCACGTGGTCGGCCTGCGCTTCGAGCGCGTCGACTTCCTGGCATAACGCGAGCGTCACTGCCGGGTCATCCAGCGACCGCAATTGGGCGACCGCAGCGCTCAACTGGCGCGTTCCCTGCACCGCCAGATCCGCCAGCCGATGCGCGTCTGGCGTCAGGCTCGTCACGTGGTACAGATGCAGCGACTGCGCGATGTCTTCGGTCAGATCGAGCACATCATCGAGCCGGTGGATCAGCGCATGCATGGCGCCGCGCGGAAACGGCGGCAGAGGCGAGCGCCCGAGCAGCGTCATAGTTTCATCGACCACACCATCGGCGCGCTTTTCTATCGCTTCGATTTCGCGCACGCGCCCGTCCGGGTCCCGCACGTCGGCCAGCAATTGCGCCAGCGCGGCAACACCTTCGACGCACAACTCGGCGTGACGATCGAACAATGCAAAGAAACGACGGTCGCGCGGCAGCAGGCGGCGCAGCACACTTCTGATCGGGCGGCGTCGCTCGCGGCGCTCGGCAACGAAGTTCGACGTCATTAGTATCCTGAGTTGCGAGCCAGGTTTTCGAACTTGGTGTATTGCCCGTCGAAGCGCAGATTCAGCCGCCCGATCGGCCCGTTGCGCTGCTTGCCAATGATGATCTCGGCGATGTTCTTGTCGGTCGTGTCCGGGTTGTAGACCTCGTCGCGATAAATGAACAGGATCACATCGGCGTCCTGCTCGATCGCGCCGGATTCGCGCAGATCCGACATCACGGGGCGCTTGTCAGTGCGGGTCTCGACCGTGCGATTCAACTGCGACAACGCCACCACCGGCACGGCCAGCTCCTTCGCCAATGCTTTCAGCCCGCGCGAGATCTCGGAGATCTCCGTTGCCCGATTCTCGCCGGACGCGCTGGCGCTCATCAGCTGCAGATAATCAACGATGATCAATCCGAGGCGGCCGCAGGTCCGCGCCAGCCGACGCGAGCGCGCACGCAGGTCGATCGACGTCAGCGCCGCCGTCTCGTCGATATAAAGCGGCGCCTCGTGCATTTTCTGAATGGCACTGGTCAGACGCGGCCAGTCATCGTCCTGCAGTCTTCCGGTGCGCAACCGTTGCTGGTCCAGTCTTCCGACCGAACTCAACATGCGCAGCGCCAGTTGCGACGCGCCCATTTCCATCGAGAACACCGCCACCGGCATCCCCTGATCGAGTGCGACATGCTCGCCGATGTTCAGGGCCAATGCGGTCTTGCCCATGCTCGGTCTGCCCGCAATGATGATGAGATCGCCCGCCTGAAATCCCGATGTTTTCGAATCGAGGTCGGCAAAGCCGGTCGGCACGCCGGTCACGTCGGACGGGTTGGCGCGCTCGAACAGCTCCTGGATGCGCTCGACGACGCGCGTCAGCAATGGCTGGATTTCGATGAACCCCTGACGTCCGCGCGCGCCTTCTTCGGCGATCTGAAAAACCTTGGTCTCGGCCTCGTCGAGAATCTGCTTGGTATCGCGGCCGGCCGGATTCAGTGCGCTGGTCGCAATAGCGTCGCCTGCGGAGACCAGGCGCCGCAACACCGAGCGCTCGCGCACGAGTTCGGCGTAACGCCGAATGTTGGCGGCCGAAGGCGTGTTCTGCGCGAGCGAGTTCAGGTAGACGAGCCCGCCGGCATCCTCCGCGCGGCCGGTGTTGCGCAAGGCTTCGAACACCGTCACCGAATCGGCCGGCTTGCCGGCATCGGTCAGGCGGCTGATCGCACCGAATATGTACTGATGATCCTGGCGGTAGAAATCATCGGTGCTGATCAGATCAGCGATGCGATCCCACGCAGTGTTGTCGAGCAGCAATCCGCCCAGCACCGACTGCTCCGCCTCGATCGAGTGCGGAGGCAGGCGCACGGCTGCAAGCTGGGGATCGATCGGCTGGTTCATCCGACGATCGCGCGATCTGGATCTCGATCCGCCTCTAGTTCTGCTCGCCGACCACCGTGACGGTAACGTCCGCCATGACGTCGGTATGCAGTGCAACCGAAACACGATGCTCGCCGACGGTCTTCAACGGCCCTTGCGGCATACGGACCTGGCCCTTGTTGATCTCGAAGCCCTGTTTGCCCAGCGCTTCGGCGATGTCGAAGTTGGTCACCGAACCGAACAGGCGGCCATCGACACCGGCCTTGGCCCTAATTCTCAGGCTCAACCCGCTTAACTTGTCATTGACGGACTGCGCGGCGGTCAGACGATCCTCCTGCGCTTTTTCGAGATCCGCGCGGCGCGTCTCGAACTCCTTGATCGCAACCTCGGTGGCACGTCGTGCCTTGCCTTGCGGAATCAGAAAGTTGCGCGCGTAGCCCTGCTTGACCTTGACCACTTCGCCCAACTGGCCGAGGTTGATCACCTTTTCCAACAGAATGACTTGCATGTGTGCCTCGGCGTCGTTCAGTGCGTATCGGTGTACGGCAGCAGCGCCAGAAAGCGCGCCCGCTTGATCGCCGTGTCGAGCTGGCGCTGATAGTGCGCCTTGGTACCGGTCAAACGCGCGGGCGTGATCTTGCCGTTCTCACCGATAAAGTCGCGCAGGACATCGACATCCTTGTAGTCGATCTGCTCGACGTTCTCAACCGTGAAGCGGCAGAACCGCTTGCGCTTGAACAGGGCGTTCTGCTTGTTCTCGCGCCGCGGGCTCTTGCCCTTGCCCTTGAATTTGCCTCGTGCTCCGAATGCCATATCAAACTCCCTCGTTTACTTCGTATTCAGTAACGTGCACCACCAGCCGCGCCGAGCGGCGCGTGCGCGGTGCCACGAATCCTTCCAGTACCAATGACGCGCCGAGCGGTTCGCGATCCAGTGCTTGGGCGATCGCACCCAGGGCCACGGCGGAAAACTCGAACGACAGGTTGCGCTCGCCGCCCGCTTCGGTCACGACACTCTCGTGAGAGAAGCTCGCTTCCAGCACGGCGACCCCGGCGGGCGTGTAGCGCAGTGCGCTCTTCGCCACGGCGGCTGCACGAATACGAACCTGGTTCACCAACGCGCTGCAACAGCATCATCGACGCACGCCTGTACCTCGCGCCGTCTATGCTGCCGCCTCAGCCGCCGGAGCAGGAGCAGCCGGAACAACACTTGGCTGCGATGGCGCCGGCGCGGGCGCCGACGATTGATCCGCCGCCGCCTTGCGCGCCTCTTCGCGCTCTACGATCTTCATCATCGGCGAGGCTGCCGTCTCGGCGCGCTTCATCTTGACGGTTAAATGGCGCAGCACCGCGTCGTTGTAGCGGAACGCGTTTTCGAGTTCGTCCAGCGTTTTGCTGTCGCACTCGATGTTCAGGAGCACGTAGTGCGCCTTGGCGAGCTTGTCGATCGGATACGACAACTGGCGGCGGCCCCAGTCTTCCACACGATGCACGGCGCCCTTGTTGTTGGCGATCATCGCCTTGTAGCGATCGATCATCGCGGGCACTTGCTCGCTTTGATCGGGATGCACGATAAAACAGATTTCATAGTGACGCATTAGAGTTCCTTATGGATTGAGCCACCCCGAGGCGTCTCCTGGGTGTGGCAAGGATGCACCGGCTTCCCGAGCATTCGAAAGGAGGCAAGCGCTTGAAAAAGCGCGCGATTCTAGCCCGATAGGGGTGCTGCAAGCAACTCGGGCAACACGGTGGCCGCCGTACCCCGAACGATCACCGTGGCCAGGTGGTCCAGGTCGCTTGCCTGCGGGTTGACGATGATGACGCTCGCGCCGCCGCCCGCAGCAGCCGCCGGCAATCCAGCGGCGGGATATACCAGCCCGGACGTTCCGACCACCAGCATCAGGTCGCAATGCGCAGCCACCCGATGCGCTCGCTCCAGCACCGCAGTATCGAGCATCTCGCCGAACCACACCACCGCCGGCCGCAGCCAGTCACCACAGCGCGGACAGCGAGGCGGTTCGCCCGGCGGCAACTGCTGCGGATCGTTTTCGACGAAGCCGCACTGCGCCAGACACACGGTGCGCATGATGTTGCCGTGAAGCTCGCCCGGTGCACTGCCGGCGCGCGCGTGCAAGCCGTCGACGTTTTGCGTGATCAACTCGAACGAATCGAAGCGCGATTGCGCCGAAGCCAGCGCACGATGTCCTGCATTCGGCTGCGCATTGGCGACCTGTTCGCGCCGCCATGCATACCAGCGCCAGACCAGCGCCGGATCGGTACGAAAGCCATCTTCGGACGCGAGCTGCATCGGATCGAACTTCGCCCATAGCCCCGTGGTCGCATCGCGAAACGTCGGAACGCCGCTTTCGGCCGAAATGCCGGCGCCTGTCAAGACTGCGATACGGCGTGCGCGAGCGAGTTGCTGCCGCGCGGCGCGGACGCGATCCTTCATCAACCAGGTAGGCGCCGGTCCATCACGGCGAACCATGCCGGCGGAACAAGCGCGAGCAATGTCATCGTCGGATAACCCGCCGGCAGTTGCGGCGCCGACGGCACGGAGCACAGTTGCTCGTAGGGGCGCCGCATGTTGGCGTGGTGATCGGAATGCAGCTGCAGGTTGAACAGCAGCCAGTTGCTCACCACGTAATCGGCATTCCAAGAATGTTCTGCACGCACCGCTTCATGGCAGCTGCCGACGCGCTGTCTGCGCAATCCGTAGTGCTCGATGTAGTTGATGATCTCGAGTAGAACGACCGCCCACGCAGCCTGCAGCGCAAACAGCGAGGCCGCCTTCGCGCCCCCGAACACGGCTGCCAGTAGCAGCAGCGCTACCGATAGAAGGCTCCCGGTCAGCACCCAGTTGCGCAAGCTCCACGGTGAGCGGTGTTCATGCTCCAGGCGCATCGCTTCGAGCCGCCACGCGTGCCGAAAACTGCCCACCACCGAACGCGCTATGAAGCGATAAACGGACATGCCGCGGGGCGCAGTAGCAGGATCCTCCGGCAGGCCCACTCGTACGTGATGACCGCGCACATGCTCGACCACAAAGTGCCCGTATCCGACACTGACCAGCAGCGCCTTTGCAAAGACGCGATCGATGCGCGAAGCCCGATGCGTCAGCTCGTGCGCGATGGTGATGCCGACGCCGCCTGTGATCGTGCCGACTGCCAGGCCGAACACGAGGAGTTCGCTCCAGCTCAACGAAGGAGCGATACGCACGGCCTGAATCAGCAATATCGATTGCACGATCAACTGCAGGCGCGGGATCCAGCGCGCCCATCGAACCGCGCCGCGCGCGGCGGGGCTGGCAGGCGTTTGCCGTGGTGCGCCGACCCACGCATCGATCAGCGGGATCGCAACGAAGGCGACGAGCAGCGGTACCCACGGCGCACCGACGCTGACCCAGTGCAGCGGCAGCAACGTAAAGGCAACGAGAAAGACAATGGCCCCCAGGCCGGCGAAGATCGACATCTTCCTATGCTGCTGCACTCCGGGCGAGGGATCAGGACCCAGACGCAGAGCCACGCTGCCGGATCGATTCGAACAAACAGATTCCGGTGGCGACCGATACGTTCAGGCTTTCGACATGGCCTGCCAGCGGAATGCGCACCAGAGTATCGCAACGCTCGCGCGTCAAACGCCGCAGGCCTGCCTCCTCGGAGCCGAGCACCCATGCCAGCGCACCGGTCAGCTCGAGTTCGTACAGCGATTGCGCCGCTTCGCTCGCCGCACCGACGAGGCGCACGCCGGCATCGCGCAAGTCGTCCATGGTCCGCGCCAGGTTGGTGACCGGGATCAGCGGCACCGTTTCGGCTGCACCCGCGGCCGCTTTCAATGCGGAGGGAGTCAACCCTGCCGAACGATCACGGGGAATGATGACGGCACTGACGCCGGCGGCATCGGCCACGCGCAGACAAGCGCCCAGATTGCGCGGATCGGTAACGCCGTCGAGCAGCAGCAATAACGTCCTGGCGTCGACTTCGTTCAGTACGTCATCCAGCGAAACTGCATGTTCCAGTTGCGCTGCCAGTGCAACAACGCCTTGATGCGGCGCCTCGCCCGCCATGCCGCGCAACCGCTGCACATCGGTGGGCGTTATCCGCACACCGAGCAACTTCGCGCGCTGCTGCAGATCATTCATGCGCGCATCGCGTCGCCGTTCGTCGACGTAAATCATTTCGATCGAATCGGGCGCGTGCCGTAGTCGAGCGCCGACCGCATGGAAGCCGGCCAGTACGCGCTTATCCATCAGCGCCCGCGCTTCGCCGCGCGGACCTTGCTGTCGCGTCCGCGCACACCTTTCTGGCCGATCTTGTGCAACTGGCCACGCCGCGACTGGCGATGCTCGGCCTTCATCTGCCTGGTGCGGCGCTCTTCAACGCTTTCGCCGCGTTTGCGCTCCTTGTCCTTCGGTTCCGGGGAGCCTGCGGCCAGCAGCGCCTTGCGCGTATCGGCCTTGACCAGCCGGAAATCAATGCGCCGCGCCTCCAGGTCGACGCGCGCCACCTGCACCGTCAGGCGATCTCCAAGCCGGTAACGCAGGCCGGTGCGTTCGCCGCGCAGTTCGTGCAGAGCTTCGTTGTAAAGAAAATATTCGGTGCCGAGCTCGGAGACGTGCACCAGGCCTTCGACATATAAATCGTCGAGCACGATAAAGGCGCCGAACGGCACCACCGAGCTAACCGTGCCGGTATACGTCTCGCCGACCCGCTCGCGCATGTAGTAACTCTTCAGCCAGGCTTCCACATCGCGCGAAGCGTCATCGGCGCGGCGCTCGTTGGCTGAGCACAGCAGCCCCAGCTTTTCCCAAACTGCGATTCCTTCGGTGGCCTCAGTGGGCTTGCGGCTGTGCGACGCGCGCAACGCGGCACGCGCAGCCGCCGGCGCCGCTGCGGGATTCGGATGGGCGGAAACCACGGGCACGTACTTCTGCTTCGCGAGCATCGCCTTGATCACTCGATGCACCAGCAGATCGGGATAGCGCCTGATCGGCGAAGTGAAGTGCGTGTAACCCTTGTACGCAAGCCCGAAATGCCCGGAGTTGTGCGGGCTGTAGATTGCCTGCTGCATTGAGCGCAGCATGACCGTCTGCAGCAGTTGCGCATCCGGCCGCGGCTTGATCTGCTTCAACAGGCGCGCGTAGTCGGCAGGTTCCGGCTTGTCGCCGCCGTCCAGAGCAAGGCCCAGCGTCTTGAGCAGCGTGCGCACGTTGGCCAGCCGTTCCGGAGTGGGCCCTTCGTGTACACGGTACAGCGCGGCCTGCTTGCCGCGCTCGATGAAATCTGCCGTGCAGACGTTGGCCGCCAACATGCACTCTTCGATCAGCTTGTGCGCGTCGTTGCGCAAGCGCGGCACGATTTTCTCGATGCGGCCGTTGGGGTCACACACGATGTAGGTTTCGGTTGTGTCCAGATCGATTGCGCCGCGCGCTTCGCGGGCGCGCTTGAGCACTTCGTAAAGTGTGTACAGATGCTGCAGATGAGGCAACACGCCGGCCAGCCGCTCCGCCTCCTTGCTCTCCGGCGCCGACAGCGCTTCCCAGACATCGGTATAGGTCAGCCGGGCATGGGAATGAATCACCGCCGGGTAAAACTGATACGCATCGATTGCGCCCTTGCTCGACACCATGCAGTCGCACACCATCACCAGCCGATCGACGTCCGGTTTCAGCGAGCACAGCCCATTGGACAGCTTCTCCGGCAGCATCGGAATGACACGGCGCGGGAAGTACACCGAAGTCGAGCGGTTCTGCGCTTCTACGTCGAGTGCATCGCCGGGCCTGACGTAATGGCTCACGTCGGCCACTGCGACAATCAGCCGCCAGCCCTTGTTTCGTCCACCCTGGCGGCCGCCCTGGACTACGGGCTCGCAATAAACCGCGTCATCGAAGTCGCGCGCGTCTTCGCCGTCGATCGTCACCAGCGGCACATCGCGCAGATCGATGCGGCCGCGCAGATCCTTGATCGACACCGCGTCAGGCAGCGCCGCGGCGAGCTGCACCGCGATTTCCGGAAACTCGTGCGGCACCGCGAACTTGCGTACTGCAATTTCGATCTCCATGCCGGGATCGTCAATCGCTCCCAGAACTTCAATCACCCGGCCGACCGGCTGCACATAGCGCTGCGGCTGCTGCAGGATTTCGACGACGACCACCTGCCCGGGTTCGGCCGATAAGGACGAACCGGGCGGCACCAGGATGTCGTGCGCGATGCGCTGATCCTCCGGCACGACGATCATCACGCCGCGCTCGTTCAGTAAACGGCCGACAAGCTTGTTGGTTCGGCTCTCGATGACTTCGACGATCTCGCCTTCGGGACGGCCGCGCCGATCCGCGCCGGTGACCCGAGCGAGCACGCGGTCGCCATGCAGCACCTTGCTCATCTCGTGCTCGGAGAGCACGAGATCCGCGCCGGCGTCGTCGCGAATCAGGAATCCGAAGCCGTCACGATGTCCCTGCACCTGACCAGACAACAGATTGGCGCGCGCAGCCACCAGCAGCAATCCGGCCCGGTTGCGCACAATGCGGCCGGCTCGTTCGAGCTCTTCGATCTCGGTGTTGAATGAGCCGTGATCGTCGGCGCCGAGTTGCAGCCGCTCCGCCAGATCGGCCGGAGTCAGCGGCGCGCGCGCCGCGGTAAGTGTTTCCACGATTGAATCGCTATCGGTGCGATTTATTTTTTTGTTCACAATTTCTTTCTGCGGTCTGCGCTCAAGGCTAACCGCTCAACGTATTTGACTAGATATTTACCATCGCTAGAATTCGCAGCTTGCTGTCTGCCCAGATGGCGGAATTGGTAGACGCACTAGGTTCAGGTCCTAGCGGTGGCAACACTGTGGAGGTTCGAGTCCTCTTCTGGGCACCAAAGGGTTTGAGCGGAGAGCCGACATTGTCGGCTCTCTGCGTTTATGTGCCCTGAATGAGTAGCACCTGCGTGCCTTGCATGAGGATGTAGTTTATTCGGAGAAGCCGGACGCAAGCGCCGGCAACGAAAACTCTTCATCTACTTCCGAGACGATCGGCCAGTTTCTCCGGCCCCATCGCGTCGTACACCTCGAACGGCTGATGAATCCACGGATTTGTCGGCAAGTGCTGGACAAAATAGTCCGGCTTGAAAACGGAGCAAGCCTTGTACCAAATGACCGCGGTTTTCACTTCTTCAACCGCCGGATAGCGTAACTTCAGGTGGCCGACGACTCGCGCCAGGGTCACACCCGAATCGACCAGGTCGTCGACCAGAAGCAGATTGCCGCGCAGAACGTCGCTCGTCATCGTGATGTATTCGCCGATATCGAGCTGGCCCTGGCGCGTGCCGGCTGCGGCGCGATACGAACTCGCCGCCAGAATCGCCAATGGAACATCGTAGATGCGCGAGATCACATCGCCGACCCTCAACCCACCACGCGCGAGACATAGCAGCGAATCGAAACGCCACTCCGATTCGTGCACCAGCAGGCACAACTGCTCGATCAAGCGGTGATACTCGTTCCAGTCGACGTACAGATCGGACTCGGACCGCGCCGGATTACTCATCAGTCGAATGGATGCCGCAGCACGATCGTCTGTTCACGGTCAGGACCGGTGGACACCAGATCGATCGGTACCGCCAGTACTTCGGACAGCCGCTCCAGGTACCGCTGCGCACCGGCCGGCAAGTCGTTCCAGCGCTGCACGCCGAAGGTCGATTGGCTCCAGCCGTCGAACTCTTCATACACCGGCTCGCAGCGACTGACCGCTTCGGCGCCATAGGGCAGGATGTCCACGGCTTGGCCATCCATTTTGTAACCGGTGTTAAGCCGCACGCGCGGCAAGCCATCGAGCACATCGAGCTTGGTGATGCACAAACCCGTGGTGCCGTTCAATTGCACCGCGCGCTTCAAGCCGGCGGCATCGAACCAGCCGCAGCGCCGCGGCCGGCCGGTGACCGAACCAAACTCCTGACCTTTGTCGCGCAGATGGTGGCCGGTGGCATCCGTCAGTTCGGTGGGAAACGGACCAGAGCCGACGCGCGTTGAATAAGCCTTCGTGATGCCGAGCACATATTCGAGCCGCTGCGGCGCGACTCCCGCGCCTGCCGCAGCCGCGCCCGCCACCGTATTGCTGGACGTCACATACGGATACGTACCGTGATCCACGTCGAGCAATGTGCCTTGCGCGCCTTCGAACAGCAGCCGCGCACCGCTTTCCATCACGCTGTTCAGCTTGTAGGACACGTCAGTGATCAGCGGCCGCAGGCGGTCCGCCAGCGCAAGCGTGTCTTCGGTGACCCGCGACGCATCGACTCGATCAGCGGAGAAATAGCGCTCGAGCACAAAGTTGTGAAAGTCCAGTGCCTCGCGCACCTGGTCGGCGAAGCGCGCCGAATCGAACAAGTCCTGTGCGCGCACCGCGCGCCGTGCCACCTTGTCTTCGTACGCCGGCCCGATGCCGCGGCCGGTGGTGCCGATCTTCGCCGCGCCACGCTTGACCTCGCGCGCAAGATCGAGCGCCACGTGATACTCGAGAATCAGCGGGCAGTTGCCGCTGACCGCAAGCCGCGAAGTCACGTCGACGCCTGCCGCCTGCAGCTCGTCGATCTCGCTGAGCAGTGCGGTCGGCGAGAGCACCACACCGTTGCCGATGTAGCAGGCAAGATCGGGCCGCAATATGCCGGACGGAAGCAACCGCAGGATCGTCTTTTTGCCGGCGATCACCAGCGTGTGGCCGGCGTTGTGGCCACCCTGAAATCGCACCACGCCGTCGACACTTTGCGACAGCCAGTCGACGATCTTGCCCTTGCCTTCATCGCCCCACTGCGTGCCGACGACGACCACGTTTTGAACCATTCAATGTCCCTGTGCGCCCTGCCGGCGCACGACTACGCTCCAGCCGTCGCCGTTAAGCTCGATCGCGCGATCGAAAACAAACTCGCCTTCATCTTCGCGCCGCACTTCGTCGGGCAGCTGCTGCACGACTATTTCGCCGGTGGCGCGCAACTTCGCGACAAACGCGCGCAGGCGTTGATCATCGACAGCCGGAGCCAGTATCGCGTGCGGAGAATCGTCCGCTGCAAGCCCGGCCAGCTCACGCAGGTAAATCGAGAAGCCCACCGCGGGTCTCGCGCGGCCGAATGCCTTCCCGATGTCGTCGTAGCGGCCACCGCGCAGCACCTCGTTCGGAGAGCCCGCCGTGTGCACGGCGAATGTGACGCCTGTTTTATACCGATAGCCATGCAGGTCCGAAAGATCGATCGATACATCTTCGGCGCCGCAGCGCTGCACGATCGTGTCGAGCTCGTCGAGCGCTGCGGCAATCCCCGTCGACGCGGGAAGGTGGCGGCGTGCATCCGTCAGGACCTCGCGGCCCCCGTTCAGGCGCACCAGAGCAAGCAACGCCGCACGTACCTGGGGAGCCAGCGGCATCGACTGCTGCTGCAATGCCGGCACGTCCTTCGCGCTTAGCGACGCGAGCAGGTCGTCGACCAGCGGCGCGGGGAGCTGCGCGAGTTCGAGGATGCCGCGCACTACTCCGGTGTGCCCGATATCCAGTCGCACCCTTTGCAACCCCGCCAGATGCAGTGAGGCTACGGCAAGTTCAAGCACCTCGGCGTCCGCCGCGCTTCCGCCGGGTCCATAGAGCTCAGCGCCGACCTGCAGCGGTTCGCGCGCCGCCAGCGGATGCATCGGCCGCGCGTGCAACACGCTGCCGGCATAGCAGAGACGCACCACCCCCTGTCGATTCAGGATGTGCGCGTCGATGCGCGCCACCTGTGGAGTCGTATCGGCACGCAGTGCGAGCAGCCGGCCGCTTGATTGATCGGTGAGTTTGAACGTGCGCAGGTCCAGATCGCTGCCAGTCCCGGTCAGCAGGGATTCGGCGTGCTCGATCAGCGGCGGAATGACCAGCTCGTATCCGTAGCCGCGATACAGATCCAGCAGCGAGCGCCGCAGTTGTTCGACCTTGCGCGCTTCGCGCGGCAGTACGTCGGAGATATTCTCGGGTAGTAGCCAGCGTGGCATGGCAATGCAAGGCGCGCACGGCACCTTGCCGGTGATCGATCGATTCAGGGATTGAGCAGCTACGTTTGCAGCCAGAACAATAGCGCGCCGCCCGCCACCGCCATTAAGCCGAAGAATCTGATCTGGCCGTCGCTCAGTTCACTCAACCGGGCAAACATCTGGCGCCACGCGTTGGGCGCCACCAGCGGCATGATTCCTTCGAACACCAGCATCAGCGCGATGGCCAGCCCAACAACCGACATGGGACCGCACCTCTAGCGAACCGCGCCCTTCGTCGGGTTTGAGTTTCTCAGGTACTTGAAGAACTCGGACGAGGGGTCGATGACCATCAAATCGTTCCGGTTTTTGAACGTTGAACGGTAGGCATTGAGGCTGCGATAGAACTCGGCGAACTCGGGGTTCTGTCCGAATGACTGCGCATAAATCGCCGAGGCACGCGCGTCGCCATCGCCCTGCACTTTCTGTGCGGCCGAATAGGCCTCGGCCAGCAGGACTTCGCGCTGGCGGTCCGCATCGGCCCGTATCTTTTCGCTCTCGGCCGCCCCTATCGAACGCTGCTCGTTGGCAACGCGCTTGCGCTCGGCTTCCATGCGGCGAAACACAGATTCGCTGATCTCGGGCACGAAATCCACCCGCTTCAAGCGCACGTCGACGATTTCGATGCCGAGTCCCTTGACGCTCGTCTGCACGGCGACGCGAATCTCCTCCATCGCCTGTTCACGCTGGCGCGACGTGATCTCGTTCACCGTGCGCTTGTTGACCGCCTGATTGAGCGCGTCGCGCACCAGTGTCGAGATGCGCTCCTCCGCGGAGCGCTCGCCGGCGGGAAAACTGACGCGAAAGTTGCGCGGCTCGTTAATGCGCCAGCGCACGAACGAGTCGATCAGCAGGTTCTTCTTCTCCGACGTCTGCACTCGATCTGCCAGCGGCGTGTCTATCGTCAGGATGCGCCTGTCCTGATATTCGACGTTCTGCAACAGGGGCAATTTGAAATTTAGCCCCGGCTCGGTGACGACACGAACGATCTCTCCGAGCTGGTACACGATCGCAAACTGGCGCTGATCGACGATGAACGTGCTGGCCCGCAGGACCACCGCCACGAGCACCAGCCCGATCGCAGCAGCAACAACTCGATTCATGGCCTTCTCCCCTAACGCGAGTCGCGAGTGCGCAAATTATCGCGGCCGCGCGCCTCTGGCACCGGCGCCGGCTCGGGCACCACGGTCGGCGCCGGACGTGGCGCCCCGGCATCCTGCAGCGCCTGCTGCATCAGCTTGTCAAACGGCAAGTACAGCAGTGGATTGCTGTTGCGCACATCGATCATCACCTTGGTCGTATTCGAAAACACCTGCTGCATCGTGTCGATATACAGCCGGTCGCGCGTCACTTCGGGCGCCTTCTGGTATTCGACCAGGATCTGCTGAAAGCGCGAAGCATCGCCTTGCGCAGTCTCAACGACGCGTGAACGATAGCCATCGGCTTCCTGCAGCAGCCGCGACGCCAGACCGCGTGCGCGCGGCACGACATCGTTGGCGTATGCCTGCCCCTCGTTGATCTGCCGCTCACGATCCTGGCCGGCTTTCACCGCATCGTCGAACGCGGCCTGCACCTGCTCCGGTGGCTGCGCGTTCTGGATCGCAACCGCCTGCACCAGGATGCCGGTGCCGTAGCGATCCAGCATGGCTTGCATCAGTTTGCGTACCTCGATCGCGATTTCCTGGCGCGATTCGTACAGTACGGAATCCATCGTCTTGCGGCCGACCACTTCGCGCATTGCCGACTCGGCCGCCTGTATGACGGCCGAGGTCGGATTGCGGCTGTTGAACAGATAATCCTGCGCGCCATCGTCCTTGATTCGATACTGCACTTCATATTGAAGGTCGACGATGTTCTCTTCGTCCGTCAACATCAGCGCTTCTTTCAGCCGCTCCGGACGGCCGCGGGTCCCAACCTCGACCCGGCGCAGCGACAGGATGTCGACCAGCTCGTTATTCTGGATCGGCCACGGCAAACGCCAGCGAAAACCCGGCGATGTCGTCTGTGAATATTTTCCGAAGGTGGTGACGAC
>JBGSWY010000579.1:0-2770 GCA_041751715.1 Burkholderiaceae bacterium | reverse complement strand
ACGCGCCGGTGCTGGAGATCGACGTGGCCGGCCCCTTCGATCAACCTGGCGCGTTGAAGCTCGATACGGATGATCGCGTCACGGTCGATACCGCCGCGCCGGTGGTCTACACGCGGTTGACGCATACACTGATCGGCGACTTGATTTACCCGCAGCTGGTCTACACATTCTGGTTCAGCGAGCGTCCGCGTTCGCCCGCGGGCGTGTTCGACCTGCTGGCGGGCAGGCTCGATGGGGTGGTCTGGCGGGTGACGCTCGATCGCGCGGGCGAGGCACTCGTTTATGACAGCATGCACGCGTGCGGCTGTTATCACCTGTTCTTTCCAACTGCGAACGTGAGGCCGCGCGAATTGCCTGCCACGCTCGATGAAGGTCTTTTCATTCCGCAATCTGTGCCGGCCGCTCGATCGAACAAGAAAGTCGTGCTGCGCCTCGAGTCCGGCACGCATTACCTGCAGCGCGTGCTAATGAATGACGAAGCGCCGGCGGTCAACGCGACGCCCTACACCCTGCGGAACGAGCGCGCGCTGACCACACTGGCGCGCCGCGACGGTGAAACGCGCAGCGCCTATGGCGAAGATGGGCTGATCGCCGGCAGCGAGCGCACTGAGCGGTGGTTTTTCTGGCCGATGGGGATCGAGTCGGCCGGGCAGATGCGGCAATGGGGCCATCATGCGACGGCGTTCGTCGGCCGGAGGCACTTCGACGATCCCCTGCTTTTCGACGCTTATTTCGAGATTCGCCCCTTGCAGAATGGGGCGTCCTCACCTTTGCAACAACCATGAAGATTCGTATAGCCACGTACAACATTCACAAGGGCATGACGGGCCTGCGCCAGAGAAGCCGCATTCACGACGTCAAGCTGGCGCTGAATTCGATCGATGCCGACATCGTTTTCCTGCAGGAGGTGCAGGACAAGAACGAAAGAATGACCAAGCGCAACGGCCATCCGCTCGGCACGCAGCTCGACTTCCTGTGCACCGGTGGCTACCTGCACCGAGCCTACGGCATGAACGCCATCTATCCGCATGGCCATCATGGCAACGCGATCGTCTCGCGCCATTCGATCGGCCGCCATCTGAATCACGACATCTCGGACCACGCGCTCGAAAAGCGCGGATTGCTGCACGCGGTGTCGCATATCGAAACCTCGAAGGGCGCACTCGACGTGCATCTGATCAACACGCACTTCGGGCTGATCAGGCGCAGCCGGGTGCGGCAGGCGGAGTTTCTGATCGATTTCGTCAGGTCCGAGATTCCGAAGAAGGCGCCGCTGATCATCGCCGGCGACTTCAACGACTGGCAGCGTGGCGTCGACGATGTGCTGCATTCCGAGCTCGACGTCTTCGAAGCGGCGTCCGAATTCAATCGCCGCCAGTCGAAGCCGCGTCTGCGCGACCGGCTGGTGCCGTGGCGCGAGTTGCCGCGCTCGCACATGGCGCGTACCTATCCGAGCGTGATGCCATGGCTGCAGCTCGACCGCATCTACGTGCGCGGATTCAAGGTCAACGACGTGCGCGTTCCGAAGGGCGTCGAATGGTCGCAGCGCTCCGACCACATGCCGTTGATCGCCGACGTCGAAGTGGCGTGACATGAGCTCGCTGCACGGCTGTCCGAAAGCGCGTAACGCGCGGGCGCAAATGCGCCCGCCTGGCGGAACGGCGCGCAGCAGCGCCTAGGGTGCAACATGAATGACGCGTTGCGCGCGCCGCGGCCAGCTGCCGGGCCTGCGCAGCGCTCGGTGCGTCGCCCGTTTCGGACGAGCGTCGGCTCCCGGCCGCTCGTCTGCGGCGGCAATCGAATCGAGCTGCTCAAAAATGGCGCGCAATATTTTCCTCGATTGCTCGCCGCGATCCAGAGCGCCACGCGGTCGATCCATCTCGAAACCTACATCTTCGAACTGGATGATGTCGGCCGAAAAGTCAGCGATGCGCTGGTGGCCGCGTCGCAGCGCGGCGTCGCAGTGCATCTGCTGATCGATGGCTTCGGCTCGCAGACGACGGCCGACGCGTTGATCGCCCGGCTGAAGCCCCATGGCGTAGGAGTTATCGTGTTTCGCCGCACGCGCTGGTGGCGGCTCGACCGGCGGCTGTTGCGGCGGCTGCATCGCAAGATCGCGCTGATCGATGATGAGCTGGCGTTCGTCGGCGGCATCAATATCAAGGACGACCACTCCCACCCCGATCCGGAGCCGGTGCGCGTCGGGCTCGGGCCGCGTTTCGATTTCGCGGTGGTATGCGAGGGACCGCTGGTCGCGGTGGTTGCGTTTACCGCCAAGCGGCTCTGGTGGACGGTGTCGGTGCTGCAGTTGAAGCGCCGGCCGTCTGTGCGTCCGCCCGACGCAGACTTTCCGCCGCCACTGAGTGGAGGGGTGCGTGCTGCACTTCTGTTGCGCGACAATCTGCGCAATCGCCGCACCATAGAGCGTGCATACATGGATGCGTTCGCGCATGCGCAGCACGATGTTCTGATTGCGAATGCGTACTTCCTGCCGGGCAGGAAGTTTCGCGATGCCCTGTGTGCGATTGCCGAGCGCGGCGTTCGAGTGCGATTGCTGCTGCAAGGCCGGGTCGAGTACCGGCTGCAACACTATGCGCAGCAGGCGCTTTACGGCGATCTGGTCAAGTGCGGCGTGCAGATCTTCGAGTACACGCCGAGCTATCTGCACGCCAAGGTGGCAGTGGTCGATGAAAACTGGGCGACGGTCGGATCCAGCAACATCGATCCCTACAGCCTCTTGCTGGCGCGCGAAGCCAACGTTGCGGTGTAT
>JBGSWY010000578.1:0-6976 GCA_041751715.1 Burkholderiaceae bacterium | reverse complement strand
ACGGGTTCGAATCACGGTGAAGACGGCCCGCGCGAGCGCTGAGGACAATCGCCCGGTAGGCGGCGCGCGGACTGGACTGTGGGTGCTTCTGGCCACGGCGATGACCGGCATGACCTGGTGGTTGATCTGAAAGCGATCGTCGCCTGGTGTTCGCGCAACGACGTACACCGGGACCGCACACCCTCGTCCATGACCGAGGGTATAACGCCCGCATAACACCGCGGCCGTACAACGCCAGAGTCGACCTCTCTGGTGTCAATTGATGCTGCGTGGACCAACGCGCGACCGCGTGCGCAACGAGTTGCGTACGCGGCTCGCGTTCCGATTTGCGGATCTACCGATGGCGACTGGGGCGATGCGCGGGGGGCGGGCGACGGCGCAGCACGCAGCGATACGGCTTGTACTGCTCGGCACGCCTCGCCTCGAGCTTGCCGATCGAACCACCGTAGCGCTCGAGCGTCGCATGGCTGCGTTGCTGGCCAAGCTCGCGATCGACGGACCGACCCCGCGCGCGCACGCCGCTGCGCTGCTCTGGCCCGAAGCTGACGACAAGAGTGCGCGCAACAATCTGCGGCAGCGGCTGTTCCGATTACGCCAGGCAGCGCAACGCGACGTGGTGCTGCCCGATACGACGCTCGCTCTCGCCGACGGAATTGGTCACGACTTGTCCGACCTGAGTTTGCGTCTCACCGACGATCCGGAGGCCGCCGCCGGTGAGCTGCTCGGCACACTCACTTTCGACGATTGCATCGACCTTGCCGACTGGGTCACGGTCGCGCGTGAACAATGGGCAGTCGCGCGCCGCAATGCACTGGCCGCAATCGCAGCGCGTCTCGAATCGGAAGGGCACATCGCACCGGCGCTGCGCTATGCGGGTCGTTTGGTCGCCGACGATCCGCTGCTCGAACACGCGCATCGGCGTGTGATGCGGCTGCACTATCTGCGCGGCGACCGCGCCGCCGCTCTGACCGCGTTCGAGCGCTGCAGCGATGTGCTGAGCCGGGAGCTCGACGCCACCCCGGGCAAGGAGACGCTCGACCTCGCGCGCGTGATCGAAGACAGCCGCGCGCCGACGCTGGTTGCGCCGCGCGCGCACTCGATCACCGTGTTGCGCCCGCCCCGGCTCGTCGGCCGCGATCGTGAATGGAGCTCGATCGAACAGGCATGGCAGCACGGACGCGCGACGATCGTCTATGGCGAACCCGGCATCGGCAAGTCGCGCTTGGCGGGGGATTGGTGCGCGGCGGCTAATGGATGCGCGATGTTCGGTGCACGGCCGGGAGACGCGCGCGTTGCCTATGCGTTGCTCGCTCGGATGCTGCGCGGCTTGATCGAGCGCTGCGGCGCGCCCAAGGACGCGTGGGTCGTCGCTGAGCTAACGCGCTTGCTTCCAGAACTCGGCGCCGCGCCGAGCACGAAGTTTCAAGCGCTGCAAATGCAGCAGGCCGTAGCGCGGACGATCGCCGCGACGGAGGCCTCCGGTCTGGCCGGCATCATCGTCGACGACGCGCAGTTTGGCGACGATGCATCGCTCGAGATATTGCTGCGCCTGATATCGCGGGAAGCCAGTGCGCGCTTGCCTTGGCTCATCACCGTGCGCGCGAACGAGATTCCGGCGCAGTTGATCGAGTGGAAGGCGAAGATCGACGTCAACGCGCTCGCCGAAGTCAATCTCGGCCCGCTGGACGACGATGCGGTAAGAGCTTTGCTCGAATCGCTCGCGATTCCGGACTTCGACGTCGACGCCTGGGTCGCGCCGATGGCGCGCCACACCGGCGGCAATCCGATGTTCATTCTCGAAACGCTGCTCGCGATGCTGGCGCGCGGAGGTGCCGCGCTCGACGCCAGCCGTTTGAAGCTACCCGCGCCCGTACACGTCGGGCAGCTGATCGAACGCCGGCTTGATCAGCTCAGCGCGCCCGCGCTGCGGCTCGCGCGCGTCGCTGCATTGGCTGGGCAGGACTTCAGCGTCGAGCTCGCTACCAGCGTGCTCGGCCAGCACCCACTCGATATCGCCGACGCCTGGCGCGAGCTCGAAGCGGCGCAGGTGATTCGCAACAACGCCTTTGCGCACGACTTGATCTACGAGGCAACGCTGCGCACCGTGCCGCAGCCGATCGCGCGCGTGATGCACAACGACATCGCCGAGTTTCTTGAAGCGCACGGCGCTCAGCCGGCGCGCATAGCCGGCCACTACTACCAAGCGGAGCAATGGAGCAAGGCCGGCGCCCACTACAGGATTGCGGCCGATCACGCGCGAAGCATCGCGTTCGGAGCGGACGCGGCCGAGCTGTATCAGCGTGCCGCCGACAGTTTGGAAAAGGCCGGACAGCGCACCGAACGCCTCGAGGCGATGAGCTGGCATGGCATCTGCCTGCACTTCATGAAGCGCTTCCCGGAATACGCGGCCGTGGCGCAGAAGATGAGCTCGCTTGCCGTCACTCCGCACGAGCGGCTCGGGGCACTCACCGCACTCGCGAAGAGCCGGTTCGAGATCACGCACGATGACGAGTCGATCCGGCTGATGCGCGAGGCGCGGCTGCTCGCGCGCGAGCTGGGAGACACACCTAACGAATGCAGTCTCGCCGAATGGGAGGCGCTGGCGCTGAGCTTTCGGGGGCGGCAGCAGGAAGCGCTCGAAGTCGGCAAGACGCTTCGCGCCTTCATCGAAGCCAACCCACAGGACACTGAGATGGCAATGCGCAGGCGGCAATATGCGTATCTGCTGGAAATGGACAATCAGTTCGAGCAGGCGATCGATTTCGCAGATTCCGCAATCGGGTGCGCGCGCGCCGATGGCAATCTCGGCCTGGTGAGCGAAACCCTGGTTATTCGCGGCGCGTGTCTCTACAACCTTGGCCAGGTCGACGCCGCGATCGACGAGTACCACGCCGCACGCCGCCTGCAGATCGAAGGCGCCGGCGGAACCATGGCCTGGACCACCTACGACATCATGCTGGGGCGCTACCTGCAGGAAGCCGCACGTTATCGCGAGGCGCATCAGATCCTGGCCAGCGTGCTCGAAGGCCACGGTCCGGCCGATGATTGGATCAGCGCGCAATGCGCAGCGACGCTCGCTCATTGTTTCATCACGCTCGGACAGACAGCGCGTGCGCAGCGCCTGCTCGGCGGCGCGCCGCCGGCCGATTCGTTGGCGCGGATCGGTTGGCTGCATGCGAAAGTGCGGCTTGCACGCGCAGAAGACAAACCGACGCGTGCATTGCTCGACGAAGTTGCCGAACAGGCCGTCGTCAGCCCACGCTCTGAACGTCTGACTTGGCAAGTTCAGATCGAGCTTGCGCGCGAGTTGGACGCTGCTGAAGCCGTTGCGCTCGCGCAGCAGGTGGCCGACGAAAGCCGGGCGAAGCGAACCTATTCGGCTTACCTGCCCGCCAAGGCGATGCTGGTCGATGGGTTACGCCGCGCAGGCCGGCACGATGACTCCGCACGCATCGCGCGCGAACTGACCGACGATCTGGCAACGCGCGCGGCGATCGGTTTGTACCCCGCCGAATACTGGTGGATCATCTTCCAGGCGTTCAACGCCGCAGGCGACAAGACCGCAGCGCTCGCCGCGCTTGGACGCGGCGTCGATTGGATCCGTGCGACCGCGCAGGCCCACGTTGCGGATGAGTTCAAGGACAGCTTTCTCGATCGCAATCCAGTCAATCGAATGCTGCTAACGACCGCCAGCCGGATGCGGCTTTGAAGCGGAAAAAGTCAGCAATAAACTGCCCGTCACAGTCCGAGAACCAGCCGCAGTCCGACGTCGACGCGATTCATCGATTGAGCTGGCAGGGCTCGCACACGGGCCGTGAGATACGACCGATCGATGGTTAAGACCTGAGAGACGTTCACCACTGAGGGCTTCGAAAGACCGGACTCGCTCTTGCCTATGCGCACATTGCCGGGCGCATCCGCCAGGGCAAGGTTCGATGTAACGACGGCAATCACGACTGTGGAGATGCGGCTTGCGTTAAACGGGTTCGACTGCACGACCACCACCGGGCGCCGAAAGCCGGGGGCCGAGCCGGCAGGAGGAGGCAAAGAAGCCCACCAAACTTCACCACGCTTCATGACTGAGGGTCTTGGTCTGCGCAATCTGCAGCGCTTCGTCCAGCACGGAGGACTCTGCGCCATAGATTTCGTCGAGACGCTCGGTGATGGCAACCGATCCGTGCGTGCCGACATACTCGGCAATTGCCTCTGCGTACAGCCGGCTCCGAGGCTTCTTGAGCCTGCGAGCAAGATGCTCGGCCGCCTGGAAAAGGGGATCGGGGAGTGAGACCGCAACTTTCATCTTGAAAATAGTATCACTGCAGTCATACCACGGCAAGGCGGCGTGTTCCGATCCCTGTGGCCGCGGCGGAAGTGATGACTGAGCTCGGCGGCGCGCGGCGTACGGCCAAGTTCCTCCCGTCACTCCGCATAACACTTGCGTAACACCCGGTCCCCTACGTTCCCGCATGGTTGCGTTAAGCGGGAGGGCTCGATGAAACTGAAATTCGTTTTGGTGATGCTATTCGCGGCAATTTATGCCGGCGCAAGCGGCGCCGTCGATCGCCAGATCGGTGTCGATCCAGCGCTGTCAACGGGCTATTCGCAATTGACCGGGGGACCGCCGGCTCCGTGGGGCTTGGCGCGAGGCAGCCTTGCTGCGGGCTACTGGCAGCGCTCCTCGGGCGCGGCGCCAGGCGTCGGATCGAACAATGTTGTGAACGCCGAATTTCAGCTACCCGAAGTACAGCCGACGCGCATCCTCTCGGCAACGTATCAGTTCAGCGGGCGCGCCTCCCAGTGCTCCGGCGATGAACCGGTCGTGTTCGACGTGTATGCCTACACCGCCGACGGCCGGGCCGACCCCGCTGACGCCACAGCGGGTGCGCGCGTCGGGACGCTGTCGGCGAATTGCAAAGACAACCCGGCGTTCAATCGTCCGATCGACGTGACCCACATCGTGCGCCAGCTGTCCGTGCCGTCGGGTGTCCGGTTTGTTGGCCTCAGCGTGCGCAAGGGCAACAACCGCCGCGGCCCGAGCTACATGTTCATCAATCCCGGCAAGCTGACCATCGTGGTGGCCGACCAGGACGTGGCGGCTGCTCCGAATCCGGCGAGTGTCGCTGGAACATCGGGCGGCGCCACTGTCGGCGGTGCGCCGACATCAAGCTCACAGGTGGATGTGAATCGCGTGATCGGCGGGCTGCTCGGCGCTGCGGGGACGCTGATGCGTGGTGGCGGCGAGAAGCCGGCGCGTGATCAGGCGGGCAACGAAGCGGCTGCAATTCTGAGCAATCCGCCGATGACATCTACAGACGCGGGTGCCGCATCTTCACCAACCTATTCAGGCACGTCACCGGCGGGTGTCGAGGTCGCAGGTGCTGCTGCGACACCCGCCGCAGGCGCGGCCGCCGCAATGTCTCCTGCCGTCGCGGCGGTCAACGTCGATATCGTCGGTATCAAGCTCGGCATGTCGCTCGACGAGGTCAAGCGCGCGCTGCAGGCGCACTCGCCGGCGATGCGCATCGACGAGACGCGCGGCATCGTCAACAACGTTGCCGCCACCGACTATCTCTCGTGGGTGATCGCTCGCAGTGCCCAGCGCGGCTCCGACGGCTCGGGTGACGCGATCGGTGTGCAGTTCCCGCCGCCGCCGAACGCGCATCGCGCCCATTTCGTCGAGCGCTTCACTGGCTTCCAGGCAAATCAGTATCCGCTGTTCGAGACGCTGAAGCAGGCGCTGGTCCGGAAATACGGCGCGCCAAGTTTTCAAAGCGAGGGCGTGATTCTGTGGACCTTCAACGCGGCCGGCGCGCAAGTTGTCGACAACAATGTGAACGCGCGTTGCGCCAAGTTTCCGCCAATCGACCCGCCGGCGCGCGGGCAAAACGTGCTCTTCAACGGCTACAAGACTGCAGGCTGCGGAGTGACTGTCTTTGTGCGCTACGAACGGAACCGCGGACCATCCGACCGCGACCTGGTGCGCTGGATGAGCGTGTCGTTGATCGACGATTCGCAGTTCGAGAGCATGCGGCAGGCCGCGGCGCACTTTGCCACGCAGGCCACTCGCGACGCCGGTTCACGCGTCGCCGCACCCAAGCTCTAGGGAGAGACGCCATGTTCCATGCCAACCGACAACTTCTGCTCAGCGGTGCTGCCATCGTTATCCTCGTCGCGCTCGCAGCCGGCTGCGACAGCGGGCCGAGCGACTCCGAGTTCATCACCGCCTGCATCGCCGAAGGCGAGCGGGGGGCCAACAAGATGATGCGCCGGGAAATGGGAGTCAAGGGTGAGGACTTCTGCGAGTGCGGCGCCAAGGAAGCGCGATCCGCCTTCTCGCCGCAGGCCCGGCAAGCCATGGTTCTCGGAATGCAGGGCAAGAAGGCGGAAGCGCACGCAATCGGAGAAAAGATGAGCGCGCAGGAGCAGGACGCGTTCATGAAGGGGACGATGACGATTTTCAACGCGTGCGCGAAACCACGCTAGGGGCAGATAAGAGAAATCATGAACCGTTTGATTCAAAGCGCACTGCTGATCGTCGCCGTTGTCAGCGCGCCGGCCTGGGCACAGAGCAAGAGCGAGATACAGCGGATGCAGCCCCACCTCGGCGTGTTGGCACCGGACTGTTCGAACTACATGCTGCCTCAGCTCAAGCACCTTGGGGATTCGCTGGTCGTGCAGGACGGCGGCAAGGCGGTGCTGACCGGACTCAAGGTGAAGCCCGCGCCCAAGTACTTCGGCGCCACACCTCCACCCGAATTCGAAACCGCATATACGAGCGAGATCGCGGGCGGTGAAGCATTGGTGTTCGTGTACTACCGCAATGCTTCGGGTCTGTTCGCCGCGGTCGAGGGCGGACCGAAGGTGATGGCCGCGCTGCCGGCAGCATTCAAGGGCAAGCGCTCCCGGCACTGCGACCCGAACCGCAACGCTTTGCCGGGGGCGGGAGTGCCGAGCGAGCAGGCAAAAGCCGATCCGA
>JBGSWY010000577.1:0-5427 GCA_041751715.1 Burkholderiaceae bacterium | reverse complement strand
CCAGTTGACCTCGCACCAGCGATTATTGGCGGTGATCAGTCCGGCATCGCGCGCGATGTTGGCAGCACGCTGCGGTGGAACGTAGTTGATCACGTCGCCGCGCACCTTGTCGCCGATCTCGGTGACCAGCGTCTTCGACCTGAGATCGATTTCGTTGACCGGCGACGCAACCCGGTAATCAACAATACCTTTGTAGTCTTCGTTGAATACACGCATGAACAACGGCTTCTTGGACACAATGTCCGGGTTGGCATCGAGCACGATCAGCTTGCTTTTCGGCTTCGCCTTCTTCAGGTACCACGCGATCTGGCATGTCCGTTCGTAGGGACCCGGGGGGCAGCGAAACGGCGCCAGCGGAATGCTGATCAGCACCACACCCCCATCCTTCAGGTCAGTCAGCTGGCTGCGCAGCGCAACGGTTTGCGGACCCGCCTTCCAAGCGTGCAGCACCGATGCTTCACCCGCGGGTGACCATCCCTGCAGCCGGTCGTACATCAGCTCCACACCCGGCGATACGACGAGCCGGTCGTACGGCAGCGTCGCTCCCGACGCCAGACGCACCTGCTTCCTGTCGACGTCGATCGCGCTCGCCGTATCGCGCACGCGCTTCACGCCATATTTGTCGAGTCCTGCGTAGCTGACGGTAATGTCGGCGAGCGTCTTGCTGCCGCCGAGCACCAGATTCGATATCGGACACGAGACGAACGCTTCATTCGGCTCGACCAGGGTGACGTCGATTGCGCCCTCGGACCACAGGCGCACATACTTGGCCGCGGTGGCGCCGCCGAAACCGCCGCCGATGACGACGACCTTGCCGACGCTCTTGCGCTGCTCCATCGTGGCGCAGGCCGACAGGCTCGATGCGACTGCGCCTGCGGACAGAGCTTTTAACGCACTGCGGCGCGTCATGTTATGAGTGCTCATCGATGTCTCCTAGCGCGCCGGCTTCTGCCGCGAGTAAAAATCGGCGATCAGCTCGATCTGCTGATCGGTATAGCCCTTG
Organism: Burkholderiaceae bacterium; assembly: GCA_041751715.1. GTDB lineage: Bacteria > Pseudomonadota > Gammaproteobacteria > Burkholderiales > Burkholderiaceae_F > JACCZX01. The sequence goes on along the minus strand of JBGSWY010000577.1, from coordinate 4,424 downwards.
GCCAGTTGGTGCATGATCGTCGCCGGCCGCTTGCCCTCGCGAAACGCACGCATTTGTTCGACGATCTGGGCTTTTTGCTGCCCGGCCAGGCTGGGCATTGCACCTTGCGCATTGCCCAATGTGCCGTGGCAATTGGCGCAGTTCGCCGCAAGAAAACCGCCCGCGCGCAGATTCGCATCTGACGGCTGCTGCGCATGGGCAGCGCCGATCAGCAACGGCAAGGCGCTCGCGCACGCCATCATCCCTATTGTTTTCATTGGTCTCCTCGTGGACGCAAAAAATAGCCCGCAGAAGCGGGCCATTGTGATGACAGACAGAACGCGCCGTCAACCGGCGGTTAATACGGCCTTGCGACGAGCTTATTCCGCTTGCGCGACAGCTAGTCCGAAAGCACCGGTTCGCCCTGCACAGGCTGCGGCGCATCGCCATTGTCGTTCGGCGGAAAATCGAGCTTGATCTCGCCCTTGTCGTCGACATCGATATCGACCCGGCCGCCGGTCAACAGCTTGCCGAACAGCAACTCGTCGGCCAGCGCACGCCGGATCGTGTCCTGAATCAGGCGTGCCATCGGCCGCGCACCCATCAATGGGTCGAAGCCTTTCTTGGCCAGATGCTGGCGCAAGGCGTCGGAGAACACGATGTCGACTTTCTTCTCGTGCAACTGGTCTTCGAGCTGCATCAAGAACTTGTCGACCACGCGCAGGATGACTTCTTCGTTCAGCGACTTGAACGAAATCACCGCATCCAGCCGGTTGCGGAATTCCGGCGTGAACATGCGCTTGATATCCGCCATTTCGTCGCCGGATTCACGCGCGTTCGAAAAGCCGATCGACGCGCGCTGCAGCATCTCGGCGCCCGCGTTGGTCGTCATGATGATGATCACGTTGCGAAAATCCGCCTTGCGACCGTTGTTGTCGGTCAACGTGCCGTGGTCCATTACCTGCAGCAGGATGTTGAAGATGTCCGGATGCGCTTTTTCGATCTCGTCGAGCAGCAAGACCGCGTGCGGCTTTTTGGCGATCGCTTCGGTCAGCAGGCCGCCCTGGTCGAAGCCGACGTAGCCAGGCGGCGCGCCGATCAGGCGACTCACCGCATGGCGCTCCATGTACTCCGACATGTCGAAGCGGATCAGCTCGATGCCCAGCGTGAAGGCCAACTGCTTCGCCACTTCGGTTTTACCGACCCCGGTCGGGCCGGAAAACAGGAATGAGCCGATCGGCTTGTCAGGCTTGCCCAGCCCGGAGCGCGCCATCTTGATTGCCGCCGACAGCGCCTCGATCGCCGGGTCCTGACCGAAGACAACGTTCTTCAGATTGCGATCGAGGTTCTTGAGCTGGGCACGATCGTCGCTCGACACCGTTTGCGGCGGGATGCGCGCGATCTTCGCAATGATCTCTTCAACCTCGGTCTTGCCGATCGTTTTCTTCTGGCGCGACTTCGGCAGGATGCGCTGTGCAGCGCCCGCTTCGTCGATTACGTCGATCGCCTTGTCCGGCAGATGACGATCGTTGATGAACTTGGCCGAAAGCTCTGCGGCCGCAGCAATCGCGCTCGCCGTGTACTTGACGCCGTGATGCTCTTCGAAGCGCGATTTAAGCCCCTTCAGGATCTCGATCGTCTGCTGGATCGTCGGCTCGATCACGTCGATCTTCTGGAAGCGGCGCGACAGCGCATGATCTTTTTCGAAGATGCCGCGATACTCGTTGTACGTCGTGGCACCGATGCACTTCAATTGCCCGCTGGCAAGTGCCGGCTTCAGCAGGTTGGATGCATCGAGCGTGCCGCCGGAGGCCGACCCGGCACCGATCAAAGTATGAATTTCGTCGATAAACAGGATCGCGTTCGCATTGGACTTCAGCTGCTTCAGGACGCCTTTGAGCCGCTGTTCGAAGTCGCCGCGATACTTGGTGCCGGCCAGCAGCGCGCCCATGTCGAGCGAATACACGCTCGATTTTTCGAGTATCTCCGGCACATCGCCCTTGAAGATGCGCCATGCCAGGCCCTCAGCTATAGCGGTTTTGCCGACACCCGCCTCGCCGACCAGCAACGGATTGTTCTTGCGGCGCCTGCACAATATCTGGATCACGCGCTCGACTTCGGGTTCGCGTCCGATCAGCGGATCAATCTTGCCTTCCTTGGCAAGCGCATTCAGATTCTGCGTGTATTGCTCGAGTGCTGACGGCTGATCCTTGCCTTCCCCTTCGGCCGCTTCTTCGGCGCCGGGCTTGGCTTTCTCTTCCCCCTGCCCCGACTTGGTAATGCCGTGCGAAATGAAGTTGACTACGTCGAGCCGGGTCACACCCTGCTGGTGCAGGTAGTACACGGCGTGCGAATCCTTCTCGCCGAAAATGGCCACCAGCACGTTCGCGCCGGTCACTTCCTTTTTGCCATTGCTGGTGCTTTGCACATGCATGATCGCGCGCTGGATCACGCGCTGGAAGCCGAGCGTAGGTTGCGTATCGGCTTCCGAGTTCGGCGGCAAAATGGGAGTGTTATCGGCGATGAAGTTCTGCAAGTTCTTGCGCAGATCATCGATATTGCACGCGCAGGCGCGCAACACTTCGGCTGCGGACGGATTGTCCAGCAACGCTAACAAGAGATGTTCGACGGTGATGAATTCGTGCCGCGCCTGCCGCGCCTCGACGAAGGCCATGTGCAGACTGACTTCAAGTTCCTGGGCGATCATGCTTCCTCCATCACGCACTGCAGCGGATGCTGATGCTGGCGTGAATAACTGCAGACTTGCTCGACCTTGGACGCTGCTATATCCCGCGGGTAAACGCCGCACACGCCGCGCCCTTCGTGATGAACCTTCAGCATGATCTGAGTTGCCTGTTCTCGCCCCTTGCCGAAGAACTTCTGCAGAACGCCGACCACGAACTCCATCGGTGTGTAGTCGTCATTCAACAAAACCACTTGATAAACGGGCGGTGCCTTGACGCGAGAAGCCTGCTTCTCGACGACGGTGCCATCGCCCAACCGTTCACTCATCTGGCCGCATTCTATGCAAATCGACCATCCAACACGGGATACAAAAAGCGTACCAATAGTACGGCAAATTGGTGCTCATCCTGCCAAATCAAGCGTGTACAAACCGCGAATCGCCGAGGGAAAACACGCGCGTTTCAATCGGACTACGAGTCGCCTCTTGTTCGACTGCTCTAACCGCTTCGACTCGGTTTGCGATGACAGGTTGCGCGAGAAATCGGCGCCGGAACGCCGCCCGGTCAGACAAACGTTGTATGCGGCGCTATTGACCGCCGCGGGATTTACTCGAACAATCGCGGCGTCTGCGCCCGGCGACTTGGCCGGAGCAGGCGGCACCAACGAAATCGTTCGGTAAAGGTGCAGGTGGGCGGACAGGGACTGGCGCGCAAGTGCAATAAGCCCGTGCCGCCTCGTCTTTGTCGTGGAGGGTGAGGGTATGTCGACGGGAACAGTAAAGTGGTTCAATGACGCAAAAGGCTTCGGTTTTATTACGCCGGACGATGGAGGTGAGGATTTGTTCGCTCACTTCTCTGCCATCAACATGAACGGGTTCAAGACGCTCAAAGAGGGGCAGAAGGTGAATTTTGAAGTCGTGCAGGGCCCGAAAGGCAAGCAGGCGTCGAATATTACGAGCGGCGGCTGACGGCCGCAGTCCTCATGTACGCGACCGCTAAGTGGTCGGTGCACTTGGACTGATTAGGTTGGATGGGCGGGCGCCTGGATACGGCCGGGCGCCCGCCGTAGACAACTGCACGCGAGGCAAAAACTGCAGCGTGCGTGCGTTGCCTTACATGTTGTCGATCATTACCTGGCCGAAGCCGGAGCAGCTCACTTGTGTCGCGCCCGGCATCAGGCGTGCGAAGTCGTAGGTGACCTGCTTGCTCAAGATGGCCTTTTGCATCGACGAGATGATCAGGTCGGCCGCTTCGCTCCAGCCCATGTGCCGCAGCATCATCTCCGCCGACAGAATCTCGGAGCCCGGGTTCACGTAATCCTTGCCGGCGTACTTTGGTGCGGTACCGTGGGTCGCCTCGAACATCGCCACGGTGTCCGACATGTTGGCCCCCGGTGCGATGCCGATACCGCCGACCTGCGCCGCCAGCGCGTCCGAAATGTAATCGCCGTTCAAGTTCATCGTCGCGATTACATCGTATTCGGCCGGGCGCAGGAGGATCTGTTGCAGGAATGCATCGGCGATCACATCCTTGATGACGATGTCACCCCCTCCAGCCGAATCCGGTGCTGCGATTTTCATCCACGGCCCGCCGTCGAGCAGCTGGGCACCAAACTCCTTTTGCGCCAGTGCGTACCCCCACTTGGCAAACGCACCCTCGGTGTACTTCATGATGTTGCCCTTGTGCACCAGGGTGACGCTCTTGCGCCGATTGTCGATCGCATACTGCAGTGCGCGGCGTACCAGCCGCTCCGTGCCTTCG